>JAAZDI010000191.1 GCA_012512295.1 Syntrophomonadaceae bacterium | reverse complement strand
GCGTGTTCGGGACCAGGGGGGTCGGCAAAACAATCTTATTGCATACTTTGGCGGGGATTACGCGTTATAAGAGTGGGCAAGTTGAGGTACTGGGCTGCGACCCGCGGAAGACCGAGGCTTTTAAACGTTGTTTGGGAGTAGTTACTCAGGAACCCAGTCTTTTTCGTGACTTGCGAGTCATAGAAAACCTGGACTTTATTGCTACCTTAAAAAAAGCCCGGCGTTCGGACATTATCCGCGTCATTGACCAGTTTGAATTAGCCGCTTTTCTCCAGCAGTCATTGGATTCCCTGGAAGCAGGAATTTATCAGCGGTTAGCTCTGGCCTGTGCCATGGTCAACTCGCCCAAAGTCTTAATTATTGATGATTTACTAGATGGAATTGACTTATATTCCCAACAGTTGATGCAACGAGAGGTTCAAGCTTTTGTAGACAGCGGGGGCACTTGTGTCTGGGGTTTCAGTCAGGTTGAGCAATGTTCCCTCCTGCATCGGGTCGGTTGGCTGGAAAATGGCCAGTTAACGATCATGGATCCGCAAATCCTGGTGATAAAGTGGCAGCAGCAGTTGGAAACACGGCCGTGGGCAGGTGATCGGCTAAGTGTTTTAGCAGTGTTGGTGCATCGCCTCCCGGGAATTTTTATATATGTGGCGGGATAAAGGATTACGCTTTATTTTACTGATCGTTCCTTTCCTAAGCTTGCTTCTATTTTATGGTGTTTATCACGCTCAGGTTATCCAAGCGATTCCGACCGCCATTGTTGATTTGGACCGTTCCAGCACGAGTCGCGAATTAATCACTCAGTTGAAGCAGGCTGAGTATTTACAGGTAAACGCTTATTTAGAGAGCTATGCTGAATTGGAAGCCCAAATTCAGCAAGGGCAAGTAGTAGTCGGGATTGTCATTCCAGAGGAATTCGGAACAAAGGTCGCCCTGAGCCAACCGACCCGTATCTTTATGGCGATCGATGGCAGTAATATAATTTACGCCACCAATGCGACTAGTGCCTTGCTCAGCGTCACCCGGACCTTGAGCGCGGAAATTGGCGTCAAGACCTTAATGGCTCAGGGGGTCCAGATTGACGAGGCAAAAGAAGCTTATCAAGCCATTGCCTTCCGGGAGGAGCCGTGGTTTAATCCAACCCTTAACTACGCTTATTTTCTGGTGTTGGCCCTGGGTTTAAATATGTGGCAGCAGTGCTGTGTCTTAGCGGCTACGACCACGATCATTGGGGAAACTGGCTGGAAAAGCTGGCTGCAGTGGAAAGCGCTCGGGATCGGCAAATTGCCACTCTTTATCAGTAAAGCTTTTGCCCACATTATTACTTATATGGCTTTAGTGCTGCCGATATTTGCCTTAGTCTTTCTTTACTGGCGCTTTCCCTTGGCCGCCAATTGCTGGTTGCTCTTGGCCTTTACCTTCATCTTCGCGGTTACTTTACATGGAATTGGTACCATGATGTCCAGTCTAGCGCGCAACGCAGTGGACGCAGCACGCTTTGGGATGCTGATTGCCCTGCCTTCTTTTGTTTTATCCGGTTATACCTGGCCGATTGAGGTGATGCCCTGGTTCCTGCAGAAAGTGGTCTGGGTCCTGCCCCAGACTTGGTTTTTTCAGGGATTAAATTATTTAATCTTTAAAAATCCGAGTTGGGAGTTTATTTCCACCTATTTTCTGGCCTTAGTGATCCTGGCGGTAATTGCTTATACCATCGCAGCCGTGGCTACTTCACGGCTTTAACCCACATGGCTGAACAACGTTAAAGGGGGGTTATGGGGTTTGGGGGCGATCCTGCAGATTGCATTTTACGAAATAGTGCATATCACCAAGGATAAAATCCTTTTCTTATTATTATTTATTGCCCCAGTCACTTATACAACTCTTTTTGGCTTAGTGTACAGTGCGGGGATAATTAAGGAGGTCCCGCTGGGCATTGTCGATCTTGATCAATCGAAACTAAGTCAAGAAGTAATCACTGCCTTTAGTAATACTCAGAGCTTTAAAAAAGTCGATCAGATCGTCACTCTGGCTCAGTTAGAAGAAGGAATGAAAACTGGGGTGGTTCGGGCGGGGATCATTATCCCAGAGGATTTTTCCCAGCAGATTGCCGAACACCGGCAGGCGGAAATAAAAGTAGTCTATGACGCTTCGAATCTTATCTGGGGCTACAATATCCGGAAAAACGCACTCGAAGTAATTAATCAATACAGTGCTCAATATACGGCCGGTTATTTAGCTGGCCTCGGTCTAACGCAACCGGAAATTCTCAAGGTGTTAAATGCAGTTTCCTGTACCTCTGAGATCTGGTTCAATCCAACTTATAATTATAATAACTTTCTGTTGATGGGGCTCGTTATGATGATTATTCATCAACTGGGCTTGCTGAGTATCAGTTTAACCGTAACGCGGGAGAAGGAACGCCGTAGTTGGCTGCAGTATCTAAGTTCGCCAGTTTCGCGGTCGGCAATATTTTGGGGTAAAAGTTTGCCTTACATGATTATTAATTTTTTTAACTACGCCTTACTCCTCTGGCTGACGGTTGAGTTTTTTACCGTTAAAATTGAGGGATCTATAGTTATCCTGATTATTCTGGGCTTGTTATACTCCTTAATTATCACGGCGGCCGGTTTTTGTATTTCTGTTTTGGCGCCTAATTCCCTCCAAGCCACTCGGTATCTGATGCTGTTATCAGTCCCTTTCTTCATGGTAGCCGGTTACACCTGGCCCGATACCCATATGCCCACCTTTCTCAATGACCTGGCTGACCTGTTACCTTCGACCTGGATGACCAATGGGTTTAGACAACTGACCTTGAAAAATTTAGGGTGGATGGAGTTGAAGCCAACTCTCTTGACCCTGATGGTTATGGCCGCAGCCGCCGTAAGCCTGGCCTGGCGACTGGCTAAACAGCCTTATACAAAGACGCCGCCAGTGCCAGAGAGATCCTTCTATTCATAGAGGATATGAGAATTGACCGCTATGTAACAACGACTACAATCGGGTCCCTGGCATTTCTTTGAGCTATCTTCTCAAAGGAGAAAGGATGGTCCTGATTCAATCTTCCGGTGGGGCAGAATCGCTATCTGAAGCTTCGGCGTGCAGTGGGACCCCAAGAGTTAACCCATTTGGCAGTGATTGGGCTGAACTTATTTCAGTTGGTAGGCAATTGATCAACCTAGCGTATATTTCCGGTAAGGGGAGGCTGTGCTTTCGCGCGAGGCGCCGGCACGATTCGAATTCCAGTTTTCCGCGTCGATACCAGTTTCCCTGTTCATCTGGGGCCCAGGCCCATTTAACTTCAATTGGTCCCCAGGGTGTATCCAGTTCACCTAATTCCCGCGGGAGAGAAAGCCTTTTTTCACGGCGTAGTCTTATTCCCAGGGTAGTAGTTTCGCTTAAAACGATCTGGACAATCTTAGATACAACAGCCTCTCCAGTCAGGACGCACAATTCAAGGCCAGGCCGGCCTTTTTTCATGTGGACCTGTCGAAACACAACATCCAAGGCCCCCGCTTGCTCTAACCGCGCTCGAAGATGGGTATACCACTCTGGGTTCATATCATCAATGGCGGCTTCCAGAAGATAAACATCTTCAACCTGCAGATTGGGAAGGTCGGTGAAGGGTTGACGTTTATCCGTCCTGGGTCGGGAAGAAACATTGACCCGGTCATTTTCGAGGGCCATCCTTTGAATTACCCGATTAATTTGAAGCGCAGTCGGATCGTCATTGGTCAATTGGCCTTGGCCGTTTCTTTCTGGATCTGTCGGTTCGCCAATCCAGAGACGTAACACATTAGCGAAAGGGAGTTCTTTACTGCCAGCGCCGTAGCCAACCTTCGTCACTTTGATTTCCGGGAAGTGGCCAAATTGACCAGCCAGTGTAGTAATCAGGGCAGCGCCGGTCGGGGTCACTAATTCCCCCTCTATCTCGGCATTATACAGGGGAATACCTTGACAAAGATGCAGCGTCGCCGGGGCGGGGTTAGGCAAAATCCCATGTTGACAGATGATCGGTCCATTTCCCATAGGTAGAGCAGAGGCGTATATTTTTTCAATCCCTAATAACTCTAGGCCGTAAATGGTCCCAACGATATCGACTATTGCATCAATCGCTCCAATTTCATGAAAATGAACCTTTTCGGGGGGAATTCGGTGGACCTGACCTTCAGCCTCGGCCAGACGCTGAAAAACCTGCAGCGATAGGTCCTTAACCCGCTGGGGGAAGAGGCTGTCAGTAATTATTTTTTGAATCTGCCTTAACCCTCGGGCCGGCGGTGAAAGTTCTTGCTGTTCAACGATTACCTGGGTGGCACCGATTCCTTGACGTTGTACTGGTTGAGCATCCAGGCGAAAGCCAGTAAGCCCGGCCTGCTTGAGCAGGTGTTCCAATTCCTTTAAATCAATTCCCAAATCAACTAATGCCCCGAGACACATGTCACCGCT
>JAAZDI010000018.1 GCA_012512295.1 Syntrophomonadaceae bacterium | reverse complement strand
CCCCTGTTTCATAAAGAATTTGCGTCGCTAATAAACCAAATTCTTTTTCTGATATGCCAACTAAAACAAGATTGCGCAACTCACCAGCCAGCACTTGCGCGCAAAGCCTGCCTAACGCTCCACTAGCCCCTACAACCACTACTTTCACTTGGGACAAAGGAATTCCTCTACACTTTGGCACCTGTCTAAGGAGACTCCGAATTATACAAGCACGATACACATTTCCCGAAGATAAAATGGGGAAGCCATACTTGCTGGCTGCATTAGGAGCTAGTTCTTCAAAAACAGATTCACCAACACCTAGTATCTTTACTCCTAGTTTACGAGATAAAGCGATTACTTTAGAAGCTTGTTGGTAATTAAAGTCGCCTGGAATCGTATCCTGATTTTGGGCGGGTATTAACGGAAGGCAGATTACCCATCCTTGCATCTCATGACCAGAAAGGGATACTAAACCCTCAAGACTACCGGCCAGGAAAGCTGATGTACGAGTCAGGATTTGATATCCCGGATTATGAGAAACACTGGATAACCTGGGCTGAACTAAAATGGCAAAACTATTCACCCTTAACAACTCCCTCCAGTGCTATAGTGTTTGAGTTATAATTACCGGTAAATCTAGTGAAATAAAAAAGGCATAGTCACCTTTCGGTTGATTCTATGCACGATTAGGCTAAGCTATTCAACTTTCTTAGTTTTTTCCAGTCTGAAAATAACTACGGTTCTGTTTAACGCAGTTAGCAAGCTAGACCGAGAACACAACCACTTATAGAAGCCAATGTCTTTTGATACGGATAAATATGCTTGGGTGAACCCTTAAGAGATTAATTGAATAATTCTAGGCTCTAAACCTAGACGATTTAATAAATCCGAATACTCCTCAACCTTGATCTCATCCGGGTGCTTTTCCAGGAGACTGACCAACACTCCTTCCATGACATTTGTTCCAAAAGAACGACCGCCTAATTCCGGCGTGGTGGTTATCAAACTGGCTATCCCCCGACTTCTCAACAGTTCCAAATCCTCAGCGGTTACGGTATTGGTAATAATCGTCTGTCCGTTCATCCTTTCAGGCAAGTGGTGCCGAATAAACAAAAAATCCCCCGCAATAATTTCGGCTTCTTGATAAAAAGAAGCATACTTAGGGACTACCTGCTCTTGTTTTTTTCCAGTCGGATATAGCACACTAAAAGGCAGACGACTGATAATTGGAATCAAACAGCGGGCGGCTCGATTAAGGGTTTTTAGGGAACGCAATGGAATCGGGATACCCAAGCCAAAAATCAAGTCCCCATAAATCACCTCTGCCCCAACCTGATTCAAAGCCTCAGCCATACCAAATCGGTCCACCCCGGAAACCAAAAGAACCTTACGTCGATGAAAAGAGATTTTATTATCCGCAGCCAGCTTCTCAATAACCATGCGCTCTAAAGTATTTTTCAGACCACTTCCATCAACAATGGGGGTTTTTTTAGCCGCATTAGCAATCCGTCGAGCATCTCTTAAGGTATATCGCTTACCACCAGCATACAGATATAAGTCAATCCCGCCCATGCCGAAAGCATCAACTTTCCCATCCAACTCTCGAATAAGCGAGATAGCTAGTTCCATATCCCCATCGGTCCCAATCCGCTCAATCTGAAACTTTTCCCCCAAAAATTCAGCCTCTACGCTGTGGTTGCGGCGGGAAGACCCCAGGCTAACGCTAACCACTCTTTTCAATCCCGATTCCCCCTTTTTCCGGCATTCATGCTAACTGACCTTTGTCGACAGGCCTGAAGTATCTGCCGCAGCATTTCTGGCTCCACTCGCTTATCACCGGCAATTGGCGACTCACCGAGGTATAAGGGGATTACCTCTTTATCTAACAGGGCTTGCGCAATCTTTATCCTCAAATCCGAACCAATCATGACCACCACATCAAAAGTCCTTAGCTTCATGATTAATTCCATGATAGTATTAAGCAGTTCTGGTCCGGTTTTATTTTTGACAAACCGCCACCTCTCTTCATCCGTCATTATAAAGGAAAAATCTACTGCCATTTCCTGGATTACAGCCTCTAGTTCATCTTTGTTCGCGATTGGAAACCCAATTACTGCCACCCGACAGCCCTGCCTAATCTCACCCAACCCTTCCAATCGCGAAATGAAGGCGCGGTCCAAACTTAAACGCTTCGCTACTTCTTGTTGTGATAAACCAGTTGCTCTTAACTCCAGGATCCGGTCCAGTTCTCCGATAATCTTTGATCGGCTGATTAGTTTGTCCCCGATCCGAATTAATGTATCCATAATAACCTCAAACAAGCCAAACCATTGGCTTGTACTCGTTTGTAATTACTTTTCGTAACACTACTTAGGCTATAACCAGTTATAAACACTAAATATCTATACTTAATATTACCTGATTAAGCAAATTGTACACATGTTTGTGTACAATAATTGTAACAAATTGCTTTTTTTATGACAATAACCGCGCTGTCTTCACGGACGAATGATAATTGATTTCTCAGTCCATTCTAAATAAACATTTAGAGGTGTCGAAACATCGACACCCCCTCTCCTGTTTCAAGTGAACCCGTTCAGCTTCGCTGAACATCAAGGCTTCAGATGGAGACTCTTAACTTGTCGCACAGACGGAAGAACAGTCCTCCTGGTTTCCAGCCGGAAGAACAGTCCCTCTGGTTAGTCCGGCTAGGTATTCCTCCAGGATCTCTTCTATTTGCTCAAGTGAATTCGCTCGGTTTATCTTTTCCCGAACCCGGGCTGCTCCAGGATAGCCCTTCACGTACCAGACCAGATGTTTTCGCATCTCCCGGATGGCTGAGAATTCACCTTTTTGGGCGACCTCCAGCCGAATGTGCCGTTTAGCCAAGTTAATCTTTTCCGCCGGAGTTGGCGGCGGCAGGAGCCGACCCTCATTCAATAAAGCAACTGTTCTTTGAAAAATCCAGGGATTGCCTAAAGACCCACGGCCAATCATGACCGCATCGCAACCAGTTGTCTGCAACATTCTCAAAGCATCCTCCGGCTCCCAAATGTCACCATTACCAATAACCGGTATGTTTACAGCCTTTTTAAGGTCTCGAATAATCCCCCAATCAGCTTCTCCCGAATAAAACTGCATTCGGGTTCGACCGTGCACCGTAACCGCGGCTATGCCGCTACTTTCAGCCAGACGAGCTACAGCCGGTGCGGTTAGTTCTGTATCGTCCCAACCTTTTCGCATCTTGACGGTTACCGGAATGGTCACTGCTTGAACCACTGCTTCAAAAATTCGGGCAACCAGGGGGAGGTCCCGCATAAGCGCTGCTCCTTCCCCATTATTGACAATCTTTGGAGTTGGACAACCCAAGTTCAAATCAATAATTGCTGCCCCGAGCGATTCAGCTATGCGGGCTGCTTCAGCCATTTTCGTTGGATCGGACCCAAAAATCTGCACCGCGACCGGGTAATCTTCACCAGCTAGATCTATTAACGCCTGAGTTTTAACACACCGATAGGTTAAGGCCTGGGCACTGATCATTTCGGTAAAGGTCAATCCACAACCAAACTCAGTCGCCAGGCGTCGATAAGCTTTATCTGTATAACCGGCCATTGGCGCAGCCAGGACTTGATTGACTACCTCCAACGAACCAAGCTTAAATGAAGCCAGATCTAATAAACCTCCCAATCACCTATTTTTTTCATAAATAAATCTCAAACCTTCCAAAGTCAGCAACTGGTCGACCACATCAATGGTCCGCGATTCAGCAGCAATCAACTCGGCAAAACCACCAGTAGCCACGACCTTTGAGTCTGGCCCTAATTCCGCCTTCATTCGCTCGACAATCCCATCTACTTGTCCAATAAATCCATAAACTATCCCAGCTTGCATACTAGCCACCGTATTCCGACCAATGACTGATTTTGGTTTAACCAGCTCTATCCGCGGCAGTTTAGCAGCCCGTTGAAACAGGGCTTCCGATGAAATGCCAATCCCCGGGGCAATTGCTCCGCCCAGGTATTCCCCATGCCTGGAGATAGCGCAAAAGGTGGTAGCTGTACCAAAGTCGACTACAATAACTGGCCCGCCATAACGTTCGTAAGCAGCCACCGCATTCACCACCCGGTCCGCCCCCACTTCACGAGGATTTTCATATTTGAGGGCAATGCCAGTTTTGACTCCCGGCCCTACCTCTAGCGGTTGTACCTGAAAATACCGGCGAGACATTTCCTCCAAAACTGGATTTAGCGGAGGGACCACCGAAGAAATCACAACCGCTTTAATCGCCCGCATATCCAGACCCTGGTAATCAAATAAGCTGCGAATCAACATCCCGAACTCATCCGAGGTTTTCTGCCGATCAGACGAAATTCGCCAGTGGGTAAGCAACTTCTCTCCCTGATAAACACCCAAGACCATATTAGTATTCCCCACATCAAATACCAGGATCAACGCGCAACTCCCCTCTCCCTGACGTCTCTTATGGTTTTATTCCCTATTGTAACCCCTCTCAAGTTTGTTGTAAATGTAACACTCTGCCCAAAAAAAGAAACCCCTGGTCAAGGCCGAGTCCGATAAAATCGCTTGCCTAATCCTCTAACCGGATAGACTTGGTCCTTTATCGGCAAATCAGCTACCGGGATGTTTAAGAAGTATCTGACAGTATAAAATTAACAAACAATTACGGCCTTTTGGCCGCCGTGCCTTACGTGTCATATATCTCCATGCCCGCAAGCAGGAGCTTTATGGCCCGTTTCAGTAACTCATCGAGGCAATCCACAGGGTCCGGCAATCTCAGAGAAGTGCCACAAAATAATAGTGTATCAAAATAATAAGTATCCTAGCATTATAATAAGTATCATAATAAGTATCCAAGTCTTTTAGCCGACCGGTCGTCGAACTATTGCCCCAACCCGCCGGGTAACCATGTGCGCGAGCACGGCACCAAACCCGGCTTTTATCAGATCAAGGCCAATAAACGGCAAAAACCCTACTTTAATAACCGCTGTCGCGGACATCGCCTTACCTAAAAAGAAATTAACGACTACCCACATATAAGGAAGACCTACTATATAAATAACCATAACTCCCACGAACATGGCTAAGCCGTAACGGGTCAAACTTGGGGCTGAGCCTTGCTCAATAATTTTCCCGGTTAGGTAAGCCGCAGCAATAAACCCCAGGATAAAACCGAAGGTAGGTTGTAACAGATACATTGGGCCCCCAAAGGGCGGCTTGGAAAATACCGGAATGCCAACCAGCCCCATCAAGACATACACCAGCATACTTATCGCCCCTAGACGCCCGCCCAAGAAAGCCCCGGCTAAAAGCGACATTAAAGGCAACAAACTAAAGGGAACCAGGATATCGCCGCCCCACTTCAGAATCAGGGCTACAATGCAGGTTAATCCAGTAAACAATCCTACCAGCACGATATCCCGCGTTCCCAATTTCCCCTGAACCCCTTTGTTTTCCGCCGGTGGTAATCCCTGACCCAGTTGTCCCTTGCCTGGCATCAAACAAAACCTCCTGACTGGCAACTCTTGTCGGTATTGTTAACCACGATTAATAATTTAGTTAACAATACCACAAGATCTTTAGCCAGTCAATTGGTTTTTGCATTGCCTTTACCAATAGGAAATACTTTTCCTCCAAAGTTTTACGAATGAATTCGCGGGCGAAAATGATTCTTTCCCGGGGGCTTGCAGCAATCTGCCAATCATCAGTTGAAGATAAAGTCGCAGATGAATTTGCGGGATAAAGAGAAGAGGTATTGGCTTGATTAAATAACAGCTTGATTTCAAACCGGTATTCCCCGGCCTGGGTAGCGTTATGTTTTATTCGGTTCACTACTATTACCTTTATCTTACTATTCCAATCTATTACCTGATTAGCAAGATTATTGCCCTGCGTATCCAGCAAGCCAACCAGGACACTATCCTGATTGCCCAAAACCTTAACATCACTGATGGTTACCGGCTCCCGGCTGACATTGATAATTTCCGTGAATACCCAGGCCTGGTAACCCGGATACCCGTTAGTGATGAGACATTCCAGGTGGCCATCTTGATT
>JAAZDI010000190.1 GCA_012512295.1 Syntrophomonadaceae bacterium | reverse complement strand
GGCGATCTGCCGAAGTATGGTGAAATCAATACCTACAAGAATTATGACGTAAACGACTGGAGAGCGAAATACCCGATGCCACGGTATCCGATTCCCGGTGTGCCGGAAGAAAAATGGAAATAGTCTTAAAGGGTTTTGTTAAGGGCTTGTAATTCTTGCAAGCCCTTAATCTATGCCCTTCAATCCTTCATTAAAACTTAGTCTTTAGATAATTAATTGGTTGTATAAGGCAGAAATGCCTTTTTTTGTTTCCTAACACTTACATAATTTATAATCGTATAAATTTATTTTATTTTTTGATATTCAGTTTTACTAGGATGAATGTTCCGCGCATTTCCGAGTGATAATAAGATAGTGCTTGTTATCCGTTGCCTATAACTATAGAAAGAAAAAATAATGCTGCGAAAGGATGATTGAAATGGCGATTGATTTTACCTTCACTGAAGAACAACAAATGCTAGCTGATACCATTTACAAATGGGCAAGTACCTGGCTTGAGCCACAGATGGAGCAATTGGACGAGGAAGATAAATTTCCGCCGGATTTCTTCAAACAATTAGGTAACCTAGGGATGATTGGTATTACTATTCCTGAGCAATATGGTGGAGCCGGCTTAGGATATATAGAGGCTTGTATTTGCACCGAAAACCTAGCCCGAGTCTCAAATGCTCTATCTATGACCTGGGGTGCTCATTTAATTCTGTGCTGCGATAATATTAAGCGAAACGCAAGTGAAGAATTGAAGATGAAGTATCTACCACCGATGATGGATGGAAGAGCAATGGGGTGTTTGGGAATTACTGAGCCTAACGCCGGATCTGACGCCATGTCGATGCGAACTACCGCTAAACTAGATGGCGACAGTTGGGTAATAAACGGTAGTAAAATATTTATCACTAATGCACCAGGCGGCCAAACTCTCTTGTTCTATGCCAAAACCGCTCCGGAACTTGGCCCTAAAGGAATCAGTGCTTTTATTATGGAGATCGATCCTTGGCCGAAAGGATATACCTGCGAAAAAATTCGCAAGTTTGGCATGCGGACTTCTCCGACTGGCCTGCTAAGTTTTGATGACGTCAGAATTCCCAAGGAGAATCTAGTCGGTGAAGTAAATAAAGGGGTTGCCATTCTTACCGGCGGTCTAACCACTGAGCGGATTACTCTTTCCGGTTGTGCTATTGGTTCTATGCGGGCTGCTCTTGAATTAAGTCTCAAATATTCACAGGAACGGGTTCAGTTTGGTAAACCAATCGCAGCCAACCAGATGATTCAAGAAAAATTAGCCAATATGTATGTGGGCTATGAGACCGCTCGATTATTAATGTACTCAGCAGCGGCTTATGTTGACTCTCTCACCGATAAACGAGGCGGAAAAGGAACGGTCTTGGATATGAAGGCTGCCGCTTCTCTGCTGTATGCAGGTGAAACGAGTGTACAAGTTTGTAACGATGGATTACAGATCCACGGCGGCTACGGCTACTGCTCGGACTATCCCGTAGAGCGCTACATGCGCGAGTCCAAGCTGTTCGAGATTG
>JAAZDI010000189.1 GCA_012512295.1 Syntrophomonadaceae bacterium | reverse complement strand
GTCAGTGTTTGATAACTTTATTGTTGAGGAATTTGCGTTGGAAAGAAAATGTTGGGAATAGAAATGTTGGAAATAGAAATGTTGGAATAGAAAAAATAGAAGGAATAAGTTATATATCTAAAGCCGTCTCCTGTTAGATTTAGCAAGAGGCGGTTTTTATTCAAGGTTATATATTTTAGGAAACTTTAGTAGACAGGCGAACTCCAATGATTACCAATACGCCTCCCAGGACCTGATACCAAAATAAACTTTCATTATTAAACAAAATTGCAAAAATAGCGGCGAACACAGTAATTAGATTTAAGAAAATACTGGCCTTCGCGGGTCCAAGCTGGATAACAGCTGAATTCCAAAGGATAAAAGCCGCGATAGAGGCAAAAATCCCGACGTAAAGTACAGCGAGAATTGACGAAACTGACCAGATGATTTCTTTGCCGGAATAAAACATTTCCCAAATAAAAAAAGGCGACAATATAAAGATGCCGGTCACAATTGTACTGACGAGTAAACTATAAGCGGGCAATTCCTTGTATTTACGAACAATAATTGCATACAATCCCCAGGCCAAAACGGCGGTTATCATGATCATATCACCTGGATTGAATGTTAAACTGGTAAAAGTAGCCAGCGAGCCTTGTGATATAATATAGATAACACCAATCACTGAGATAAAAGCTCCTAGGATTAAATTTTTATTTAAAGACTCTTTTATTAGGACCAGTGATAAAAGAGCAATGACAATTGGTGAGGTGCTAAAAACAAGCGAAGCGTTGATGGAAGTTGTATAATGAAGGGCAATATATAATAAAGTATTAAACCCGGCAATACCGGTCAAGCTCATCAATAATATGGCCAGCCAGTTTTTTTGCAGTACTCGTTTTTCCGATACCAATTTTCGCCAGGCGAAAGGTAATAAAACTAATAAGGCGGTACACCACCGGCAAAAGGACAGAACAAATGGAGGAAGTTGATCTGATACAGCTCTCCCGATTACAAAATTTCCGCCCCAGATTAAAGTGGCAATTATCAGTCGAAGATATGGTGATTGTAAATTCATAAAGTTCTCCTAACATAGTTCGTCATCGGAGTATATGATAAAGGATTAACAAAGGCTGGTCCGTTTAATTCTGTCTTGCCTCAAATGGTTCTGGCTGTGTTGCTAATTTGTATCAAGCACTTCATTCTAGCATTTTCCAAAAAATCCTGTCAATTATGAACACAAAGGTTGAATAGCAGGGCTTCTAGTATCCTTGCTATTTCTCTGACATTAGCGCATTAGGCATTGGTGTTCATTAGTGTTATAGTTGGATACAGTAACCCCCACTGATAGAAGTGGGGGTCTTGATATGTTCATATTATCAGAAGATTGGGCGAGCCGGAAAAGCCCTGGATAATGTCGATGCTTTCTTGTGTTGTTATTGAGTTCGTTGTTGGTTAACAAATCCTTGCAGTATTCGGTCGATAACAATAGCTAGTAACTAATAAATTCTGGCAATGTAAACGTTATTTATATTGACATTACCATACTTTTTTGAATTGCTATTTAATACATTGAAATATTCAGTTTTATAATTAATGCCATTGGTCGATTCTTGACTTGACCAGTATTTAAACCCGATGATTTTTCCATTATCTCTGATCCAATTAATAAAGACAGCTGTATGCCCGGTATTGTTTTCTCTGGAGAAATCGATAAAATCTCCCGCTTTAGCCTCTTCCAAATTGGTTATTCGCCTGCCAAGGCCATATTTCTCCACGGCAACGGCAATATTACTAACTGATTTCTTGCCTTTTGCGACATACCAAGTTAACATAAAGTCATGCAACTCTTCCCAGGTCATTCCATTAAAATTGTCAATTGAAATCCCTAAATCTCGATTTCGCTGCTGCATCGCTTTGAAAAACACTTCAAAGGTTATGCCCGAGCAGTGGCACGCTCTATTCCTGCTGGGGTGAGCTTTGGCGATAATTCTACCCTGATAAACCAGGGTAGAAGTTACTCCATTGTAGTTATTATAATCATTATTCATTAAATAAGGGTAATTCCCGATTTTATATGTACTAATAACTTTTAAAACATATTTATTTAAGTTTTGACTTTGCGTTAAATTAGTCTTAACTGGTTTATTGGCAACGTTCTTTACTGGTTCATTATTGGGTTGAGGATTAGCATTATTTATTCCCTTAGACTTTTCGTTTTCCTTAGCTTTTTCGTTAGGGTCTTCATTGAGATCTTCATTCGCGATTGATGTCTGATGCTCATCGGTTAAGTTTGTGTTTATTTGAGTATCAGCTAGCGCAATATCTTGGTGATCCATAATTACTTATCCTTCCTTTTGGGGCCCAGTTAAATCAAGGCTTGTCCGGGCAGTCTTTATCGAGCTATATCCAGCCAGGAGTAGACTTATGACGAGAATTGGCAGTAATAGTTTTTTCATAACTGCATACCTTCGCTTATGTTTTTCTTTAGTTTTGTTGATAATTTGAGATTTGCAATTAACTTTAAAGTATGAATTTGCTAATTATACCTAGTATAGCATCGATGATTTGGCAAGTGTAATGACAATTGTTGGAAGTTGTCGCCTGATGTTTCACTACAAATACTTGAACCTAATAGTGTATAATGTACCATAACAATAATAATGACAATCGCATTGACAATCATTGCGGCATCACCTTCAAAGTGCGTATAATATGTGGCTTGAGCGGGGAGGGGGAACGGGACGCATATGCTGCGAATGGGGTTAGATGTAGGATCGACTACGGTCAAGTTAGTAATAATGGACGATAACGGAGCCATCATTTATCAAAACTATCAGCGGCACTATGCAGAAACCATTAAACATACAAAGGAACTTTTGATTAATGCCTATAAGCAGATAGGCAATCGACCACTAACCGTGATGATTACTGGTTCGGCTGGGCTCGCTATCTCCTCCTGGCTGGGTATTAAACATGTTCAAGAAGTAATTGCCTGTAATCAGGCCATTGAAAGATTCATTCCTCAAACCGATGTGGCGATTGAACTGGGAGGCGAAGATGCGAAAATTACTTTTTTCCGGGGCGGTTTGGACCAGCGAATGAATGGGATCTGTGCCGGGGGAACCGGGGCTTTTATTGATCAAATGGCTACCTTACTCGGGACCGACTCTCTTGGCTTAAACGAATTGGCTAAACGTTATTCTACTATTTACCCAGTGGCCGCTCGCTGTGGCGTTTTTGCCAAAACAGATATTCAGGTCCTCTTAAATGAAGGGGCACGGAAAGAAGACGTTGCCGCTTCTGTGTTTCAAGCGGTTGTCTATCAGACAATCAGTGGTTTGGCCTGTGGTAAGTCAATCACTGGTCATGTTGCCTTTCTCGGAGGCCCTTTGCATTTCTTGTCTGAGCTACGGCAACGGTTTAAAGATACCTTGAAGCTTAACGACCACCAGGTTTTGTTTCCGGATCGGGCACAGTTCTTTGTCGCCATCGGGGCTGCTCTGGCTTCCAGAGGCAGCAGTGCCATTAATTTACCCGCCTTGATTAGACGGTTAGAGGATTTAGACATATCTGACCACCATGAGCTCTCTCGGTTACAGCCTTTATTTAATAATGTAGATGAGTTGGATAGTTTTCGCCAAAGACATGAGGCCCATAAGGTAACTAGACGGGATTTAGCCTCCTTTGCCGGGGATTGTTTTTTGGGTCTGGATGCCGGTTCAACAACGACGAAGGCGGTTTTGATTGATGAAGAAGGATCATTGCTATATTCTTTCTACGGTAATAATACCGGCAGTCCCTTGAGCTCAGCCTTAAATATATTGAAGGATTTGTACCGTCGGCTACCAAGTGGAGCTAAGATTGCGAAAGCAGTGGTCACTGGCTATGGTGAAGGGCTATTAAAAGCCGCCTTGCGCTTTGATGTGGGAGAGGTGGAAACCATCGCCCACTATACAGCCGCGCAGTTTTTTAATCCCGGGGTTGATTTAATCTTGGATATTGGCGGCCAGGATATGAAGTGTCTTAAGATTAAAGACGGAGTCATTGAAAATATTATGCTCAATGAGGCCTGTTCATCCGGGTGCGGTTCCTTTATTGAAACTTTTGGCCATTCCCTAAACATACCAGTTCAAGATTTTGCCGAGTTAGCGTTGAGCGCGGACAAACCAGTTGATTTAGGAACTAGATGTACGGTCTTCATGAACTCGATGGTGAAACAAGCCCAGAAAGAAGGAGCAACAGTTGGGGATATTTCGGCCGGAATAGCTTATTCGGTGATCAAAAATGCTTTGTTTAAGGTAATGAAGCTTAGAAAGGCCGAGGACTTAGGGGAAAAAATAGTTGTTCAGGGCGGAACCTTTAAAAATGATGCAGTTCTCCGCAGCCTGGAGCTTATTACCGGTAAAGAAGTAGTTCGACCCAATATTGCGCATTTAATGGGCGCTTTTGGAGCAGCCCTGATT
>JAAZDI010000188.1 GCA_012512295.1 Syntrophomonadaceae bacterium | reverse complement strand
GCCTCGGCAAATTTTTTCGCAATAGAAAGCCCCAATCCGCTGCCACCGGTTTTGGAGTTGCGGGAATCGTCTACCCGGACAAAAGGCTTGAATATATTGTCCACAAGATGAACTGGAATTCCAATCCCATCGTCACTGAAATCAATCACCACCTGCTGCTCGCCGCCGTAATCCTTGAATAGATAAAGGCGAAAAGCGCGAGTATCAGAAGATAAATCATCACCACGATAGTGATCGCCAAACCTGCTCGCATAAAATCACCGGCGGTGGCTTCTTTATTATACACCAAAGAAAAATCCAACCGAATGGAAGTGGGGAAGGTAACAATCAACCAAAACTCGCCTTTTGGCTGGTAGAGAATATCGTAAATGGTAGGGCCACTGGCTGCACCTCCTGCACAGGTAACCTTTGTCCACCATAATACTGGAGAAAAGCTCAACCTGATCCTTACCCAGTTTGATGGACACGGTAAATGGCTGGTACAATAAAAATAGTCGGAGGTATCCATTATGAAACAATATGATAAACAATTTAAAGAACAAGCCGTCAAACTGGTTCTGGCTCTGGACTTTTTATGCTAATAAATATAATCTTTTCGGCAAAGTAATGAAGATGATAATTATACCAAAAAGAAGTTATCGACGCTGTGGCTCAAAGAATACGACAACAATATTACGGGGTATGCAATGCAATGACGCAGGAATTGCAGGATAAACTTGATAAAAGGGAAGTTGTGCTTGGAGGATGCTGCATTGCAATTCCTACTCCTACCCACCATTATCCGCCCCATTGGAAAAAGTTGATTGCGACGTTTCATAAATACGGATTGCCTATAACTAAATAGTATAGGAGGTGCAAGGATAAGTGGATTCAAAGATTCAATTAACAAATCAATTTGACTGGGTATCTTTTTATATGGAGTTTGCCAACAAACTGTTGCCATATAATAATAATCGTCCACAGCTTCTTGAGTTGATAAAAGGTGTTTATGAAGATATAAACTTGCGTTATCCGTTTACGGAAAAGGACGGTATGCCGATTTACGACATTTGCCCGTTTACTGTATTTGGTTGTTTCAATAAAGGAATATCCATTGAAAACCGCATTGCTTTGATGAAGGGCATCGGCAGTAAACTCGGTGTTAAGGCTGCAGTGCCGACAGAATTTGACGGCATTCCCGTACTAAATAACATGAATGCCTGGTTTTTCGCCGGTAAAAGTAAGCGGAAAGAAGAAGACATTTCAAACCTATGGGATGTGTTTGAGGCCGGGATAAACTATGCAGACAATCCGTCAGAAACCTCCAAGTCAGCATTTATAGCTTGTTATGAGAAGGTAAGAAAGCAACTTGGAATTAAATGGAATTTGACGATGGGGCTTTATTGGATACGCCCCGTTTCCTACTTAAACCTAGATGAACGTAACAGGACCTATCTGACTCAAGATGGCTCTCCTTATTACACGAGTATTACTAAAGTTTCTAACTTAAAGCAGCTTCCAAGTGCAAATACCTATTTGGAGCTCATCTCTGTATGCAAAAAAGTCTTTGCAAAGAGCGACAGCCCCCATCACAGTTTTCCCGAACTGTCTTACACAGCATGGGTTACAACTTCGCGACCCCCTAAAAATAAACCGGGTTGGATTTTTCAAGGTAATCCCAAATACTATGATGTTATCGGTGCCATTAAAGATCTAAATGTTATAACATGGAGCGTAAGACAATACCAAAACCAGATCAAAAAAGGCGATCGCGCTTATAT
>JAAZDI010000187.1 GCA_012512295.1 Syntrophomonadaceae bacterium | reverse complement strand
GTGCAATACAGTGTATCACTTACCCTGGTATCTCTTTTAGCCGCCGCTATAAGTATTGCCTACCTATATTATTCATCCAACAAGATTGAAACTTTAAATAAAAAACTATTACAGGATAAAGGTAAGGTAATGGGTTTTTCAATATCCGGCTTATATATCATTGAAACTCTAAAAGCTTCGGCTTCAGAGTCAGATTTCTTTGCCAAATGGTCGGGCTACCATGCTAAAGAGATCAATGCCCAACAAGGCCTGGGCAAAACAACCCAAGTCTTGTTCCACTTACCTGGTTTTCTGTCTGAGTTTGCTGACGTAATTGTTCTATTTGTGGGCGGTCTGATTATCATCAGCGGCGAGCTAACCATCGGTTCATTGATTGCTTTCCAAGGTCTGGTCGGCAATTTTATGGCACCGGTAAATGGGCTAACGCAAATGGGTATGAAAATGAAGCAAGTGCAAGGGGATATTAACCGTTTGGAAGATGTTTTTAAGTACAGCATTGATGAGAATGTCGGCCGGGAAGTACCAGTTGCCAAAGAAGACGATGCTCACAAAAAGCTGGAAGGTTACATCGAAATAAAAGACCTGACATTTGGTTACAACCCCTGGGATCCCCCACTGATCGAGAATTTTAATCTGACCCTTAAACCCGGTTCCCGGGTTGCTTTAGTCGGCGGCTCCGGGAGCGGCAAAAGCACAGTAGCCAAGTTGATTGCCGGTATTTACCAGCCTTGGTCCGGCGAAATCCTATTTGACGGAAAAAGCAGAGAACAGATACCACGCAGTGTGATAACCAACTCTATGGCCGTAGTTGACCAGGATATTACCTTATTTGACGGAACGATCAGGGAAAACCTCACCATGTGGGACAGCACTATTCCTGAAGCCAGCATTATTCAAGCAGCGAAAGATGCCTGTATCCATGATGATATAGCCATCAGAGACAATGGTTATGACCATAAAGTCAGTGAAGGTGGGGCTAATTTTAGCGGCGGTCAGAGGCAGCGGCTGGAAATCGCTAGGGCATTAGCCGGAAATCCATCAATCTTAATCCTTGACGAGGCAACAAGCGCGCTGGACGTACATACAGAAAGCCTGGTGGATCAAAACATTCGCCGTCGGGGTTGTACCTGTGTGATTGTCGCCCACCGTTTAAGCACAATTAGGGATGCTGATGAAATAATTGTCATGGATCGGGGTAAAATCGTTCAACGCGGCACGCACGATCAATTAAAAAATATCGAAGGGCTTTATGCACAGCTGATCAGTGCTTAATTAGCTCGAAAGAGGGGTTTGACCTTGAGTTTTATTGACCGTTTGCAATTCAATCAGATTCAAGCCGAAGGCAATAGACCAATACTTTTAACGGACCAGAAAGCATGGATTGTTCAAGCCGGCAAGGTAGACCTATTTATTACCCGAATAATGAACGATGGGATAACCGGCCGCAGAGAATACCTGTTTTCGATTGGACCAGGGGACCTGCTTCTAGGATTATCCCCCCATACTGTGCCGGAAGGAGAATTTGGTCTACTGGCGGTAGGTCATACTGATACTACGTTGCTAGAATGTGTGGCGCAGCAATTAGCGGCGATCAAAGATGAGCCGGACAGGCAGGAATTAATCGACCTGCTCAGGCGCTGGAGGAATTAAAAGAGGTTGGTGTAGATGAGATCTATGTCTCTTTAAATGGCTCAACACCAGAGGTGAACGCGAAATCTCGCGCTGGCTACGAATTGGCCATCAAGGCGCTTAAGATATTACAAGCTGACCAACAAGTGCCCTATTTTATTAACTGGGTGGCTCGCAATGACAATGTCGAGGATTTCCCCAACTTAGTCAACTTAGCGAAAGAGGCGGGAGTTAAAGGGATAGTGATCTTAGAGTCAAAGCCAGATGCCGATTATGTTCTGCAAGCAGTTATCAGCAAAGAAAACTTTTTGAAACTCGCTCAGTACCTGAAGCAACACAAGCAGTCGGAATTACCGATCGCGGTTGAACCCTGCTTTTCGCCGCTGCGCGCGTATATTAATAACTATTACCTGTGGAATCGGAATACCGGGGTAAATAAAGGCTGTGGGGCCGGTCGCAACTCAATGGCCGTAGATGTGGACGGAAACTTAATCCCCTGTCGGCATTTATTATACCCTGAAAGATACGATACCATTGAAGATTACTGGTGGAACTCAACGGTGCTGGATAAATTGCGGCGATATGAAGAAAACAAAGGCGAACCTTGTCGAAGCTGTTACTTAACGCAGAATTGCCTTTCGTGCCGCGCCGTAGCGGATAAGGTTGGCAAGAATCTTTTCAGTGGCAATAATTATTGTCCAGTGGGGGAGATAAAAAAATGAGAAAACTAATTCCGATTATCGCGTTGCTTACCTGTTTATTTTTAATCACCACCATGCCTATTTTTGCCGTTGGAGATAACCAAACCAGAGCAGCAAGTGACAATTCGCCCGCTGTGGTAAGTGATAATTCGCCCGCCGCCAAAGCAGACGGCACAAAGTGGCGGCGCGGTTATTGTGAGAGCGAATCTTTTATTACCTATACGCGAACCTTGGCGGCTCTGGTCAAAGGCCTCCAGGAAATCGGCGGGATTAATAATTTAGAAGGGTTTGACCAGGTAGCGGC
>JAAZDI010000017.1 GCA_012512295.1 Syntrophomonadaceae bacterium | reverse complement strand
GGTCAAGGAGCTAAAGTAATGTTTGTCATTTACGAGAAAAACAAGCAACGGGTACCGATTAAGGTATGGTTAGAAAATATAGAGCAGGTGGAAGAAGGTTGTTTGCAGCAGGCATTAAACTTGGCCGACTTGCCTTTTACCTATAAATGGGTAGCTTTAATGCCGGATACCCATCAAGGCTATGGGATGCCTATCGGTGGTGTCGTCGCCTTAGAAGATGTAATTATACCGAATGCCGTTGGGGTAGACATTGGCTGTGGCGTGGCTTTTGTGGAAACCAATATCCACAAAGACGAAATAACAACTGGCATGTACCAGGATTTAGTCAGCCAGATTATGCGGGATATTCCAACTGGTTTTAACCATCACCCAAAAAAGCAAAAATGCAAAACTTTGGATCAGTCGGACTTTGCCCGATCATTGAAACATAAGACTTTGCCGGAAGGATTGCCGCAAATAGAAGAAGGATACTATCAAATCGGCACATTGGGCGGGGGTAACCATTTCATTGAATTGCAGGAAGATGAAGCCGGCAAACTGTGTCTCATGCTGCATAGCGGGAGCAGAAACTTTGGGTATAAGGTGGCGAATTATTATAACCAGAAAGCCAAGGAATTTAACAAAAAAATTTCTGCCCCTGTCCCAAAGGAATATGATCTGGCATTTTTTCCGGTTGAAACTGAACTGGCTAAGGCTTATATCTCCTGGATGACGCTAGCTTTAGAGTTTGCTAAAGAAAATAGACAGGTTATGCTTGACGTAGTGAAAAATCTTTTAGCCAAGAAAATCCCGCACATTGAATTCAGCAACGAAGTGAATGCTCACCATAATTATGCTGCTGAAGAACACCATTACGGTAAAAAGGTTTGGGTGCATCGGAAAGGAGCAATAAGAGTTAGAGAAGGTGAATTGGGAATTATTCCTGGAGCCATGGGCAGTTACTCGTATATAGTAAGAGGCAAAGGTAACCCGGTGAGCTTTTATTCATGCAGTCATGGAGCAGGTAGGAAACTAGGCAGAAGGCAAGCTAAAAAACAGTTTCCGGTAGAAAAAACCCTGGCTGACTTAAAGGAACAAGGGGTGATCCTTGGGAAGCAAAAGCATGGCGATGTTTCAGAAGAATCAAGGTTTGCCTATAAAGATATTAATTTTGTAATAGAACAAGAGTTAGATTTGATCGAACCGATCAAAAAACTTAAGACAATAGCAGTTATAAAAGGCTAGTTGTTTCATCTATTTCTCGCAGCAAGTTAACATATAAAAGGAGCTCCTCGCGAGAGGTAATATTCAGTTTGGCATAAATGTGTTTGGTGTGGGTTTTGATGGTATTTATACTAAGACAGAGCGTTTCGGCGATTTCTTTGGCAGTATATCCCTGGGCATAGAGGTTGTATACTGAACGCTCCGAAGGCGTGAGTTTTTCTGTATTCCTGGCAAACTCATCGAGAAGCGTAAAGGACAAGTTTTTTTGCTTGGCTCCTTCATACAGGGCTTCATTGCGGTTGGCCAGGAATTCTATTAGATCGTCTATTTCTGGTATTTTGGTTCGGGGAGCTTCGCTTAAGTCCTCTGACTTGATAATCTCTAACCCTTTGGAGATGGGCTTTAAGAATCTTTTGCTAATAAATAATGAAGCGATTATTCCCACGATAACCAGGAGCAGCAGCCACGAGATTAACCGGACATTTAAGCGGGTTATTGATAGCACAATATCCTCTTCCGGAACCAGGACCGCGGCGATCCACTGTTCGTCAGCAAAAGCAGATCCCTTCGGATATAAGTGGATTGGGGTGTGAAGCCCCCAGAAGGAAGTGTTTTCACCCTGGTGGTGATAAGCATAGAAAGCCCCCTTGGTTTGGGAAATAGTCAGGGGAGATTCGCTTTTTGCCATAATCCGGGAGGAATAACCTCCGGCTACCATGACCTCGCGCAGGTCAATGGTTGATTCGCGATAGGGAGCGAGGATATAAAACGACCGATTATAAACGTGAGTTTGGGGCCGATGTGACAGCTTAAATAACATACTGCTTATGTCTAATCCGCAAACACCAAAAATATTACCCTGGGAATCAATTAAGGGCACTGAGCAAATCATGATTTCCTCACTGGTTCCTGGCAAAGTCAGCACCGGTGTCCAATAATAAAGTCGGGATAACGGCAGGTCCTGGTTAGAGCGGGCTGCTTCCATGGGAAGCTGATAATAAGGAGCATTGCCCACATCAAACTCCATTTTCCACTGGGCATGCAGAGGTAATGAGTTATTGCGTCCCAGGCCGGGAAAACCTCGGAGGACAATGATGTTAGGATGAAATGAACTGATTATATTCGGCTCCATGTTTTTCAGGTATAAACCGGCTTTGGAGTTTTGCGCATTGGATAGAGTGGGATTAACGGTAGCGTCCAGGATGAAGAAAAGGCCGCTGCTTTTGCACTTTATTAGAGAAGAGTAAGCGATCTCAAATTGATCTGATACAATTTTTTCTAATTTATCGGGGTGGTTGGGTAAATCAGACACGGATATGC
>JAAZDI010000186.1 GCA_012512295.1 Syntrophomonadaceae bacterium | reverse complement strand
TGCCACGTAAAGAACGGCAGCCGATTATTAACTTGCTAAAAGAATTTGCCCAGGCGCACCATAAATCATTACGCAGCGTTCAGGCTCGTTACTATCAGGTAATTAAGAAGGAGTTGGATAAAGAAAAAAGAGCTGAAGAGATAGAAAATATTGAGCATCGAGCGATGGAAACGGTCCAAATGCTTCCTTGTAATTACCCTAAAGTTGGCGACATTGTAAATGCGCGAGTTGTCAACCTTATTGATTACGGAGTTTTTTTGGAAACAGATACTGGTTATACTGGTTTTTTGCGCATGGGCGATGTCACCTCTGATGAGTGGCTTACGGGCCGAAGCGATTTGGAACGCTATTTTTACCAGGGCGAGAAGGTTAAAGTCAAGGTTATTAAGGCAGTTGACGATAAAATCTACTTTTCAACCAAGGCCATTGGCGGCAAGAAACCACATCGTCCGGAACAGTCAAATATTATTGGGCTAAAGATTGCCAAAGGGAGTCCTGTTGAAGCTGAACTTAATGAACTAGTCAGATTGCTTACATCCAGGGTTGGCCCGGTTTCGGAAGCCTGTAAGTCCGTCTTAAGTGAATTGCTTTTAACTTATGGACCGGTTCGGGTAACGGCCAGAATTTTAGAAGGCTTAGCTGAATTTGATCAGGGCTTTTGGTTGGCGCGTCAGGCCAAAGACTATTTGGACGGAGAATTTAATCGACTGAATTAAACTAAATTAACTAATAAAGTTAATTAATCCAGTAACAACAAGAAGGCTTAAAGCCCTTAACCGGGTCGGTTAAGCCTTCTTTGTCTGAGTTAAAGCCCCTTGCTTCTATAAGTGAGGGTCGCCTACTGATCTAAAAGCACTAACTCAGCTTTGATCGGGGGCTGTTCGCTTTGATACGATGTCCACCAAGGGCGGCCTTTTTCCCAAACACAGCTTCTTCCTTTTTCTTGATTTAGAATTACTGAATTTGGCTGAGTTAACCGGTGACCAGATAATTGTTTCTGACTGGAACTGATATCAAAAAATTCAAGACTATACAAGGAACATTCCCAAAACTCATTTAGCGCAATATCCGGTTGATTATCAGCATTAAAAGTACTGCCCCCGATTATTTGTAAATCATCTGAGTAATTAATGGTTAGTTTCTGGATCCCCGGAAAGAGTTCGCAACCGTTGCGGTCATAGACATCCAGGCACCAGAGGTTATCACCCCAAATCTGATGAGTCAGGGTCATCTCCAGTTCATTGACGAGCAGCCAGGGAGGGTCATTATGCTTCATGTGGTCTGCTCGTTGATAGACCTTAACTTGCCATGTATCGCCGTCCTCCCAGTCTGGTTTTGGTGAAATCAACCAGTTAAAGCCAAGGTACAAAACACCCAGCATCACAACTAAGCCCAAACCATACCCGATCAATTTTCTTGGCAATTTTAGGTCAATTGTTTTAAAAAGTTCCATTCTCATCTTACCCCCTTCCGCTAATTATTTGGTCAATCAGTCTTCGACTCAAGACCTGGTGTTGGGTGGCTGAAGCCGGATACCAGAGAAAATCAGGATGATCCCGGCGACTGTCACCCACGGTATTCCAGCCGCCATCAATGGAGCTTTCCCAGCCGCCGGCCGTAGGACGACGCTGATCACCAGTGATCCAGTAATAGTAAACCTTCATTGAGGATCTAGTACCTTGGTAATCTGGATGGGCCGTATAAGCAAACCAGACTCGGCAACGGACATGGATGCGGTCCGGATGGTTTCGGTCCGGTTGGTACTCCATTTGGTAACGGTAAGCCGGGTAGTTCCAGATTTGGGGACTGTTGGTTTCTTGCGTTCCGCCTCGGATATCCATAATTATTGGTCGGCGCTTCTCACCAATAAAGTCAATTAGCACGCGGTGAAACTGATGGGGGTAGATATCGTCAATATCATCCCCGGGGCCGTCGTAGCGGCTCCCATAAAACGCGACTGCCGGGTCCCACCAGTGCCATTCCGCCAGAAGCCCTTTCATGTCGCCCGGTTTAAATTGAATTCCGGCCAGGGTTCGGGCGGTTTGGGGTTCGGGTTCCAAGACGGCGGCCGCGGCCCAGCCATTGCAATGACCAAACCATTCTTCACCTGGTCCATCAGCGTAATGATGCTGCCTTTCCCAAGCGCGGCTTTCTGGATTTGGCAATCCCTGCGCGACAGCGAGAGCATCATATTTGTCCATGGGCCCCTGGGGATCATAAAGGTGATAAGGTAAACTAACGTGGAAAGGCCACCACCAACCAGACCAAGGCAATTTTTGCGCTTCTCCTTGATAAATAAGGTTTCCGGGATCGGTTTGAGTCGTAAGGAGTTCTGGGTTTCCTGGATCAGTTTGAGTAGTGATGAGTTCTGGGTTTAAAGGATCGGTTTGCGCAGTGAGGAACTCTGAGTTTCCGGGATCGATCTGAGCGGATGGCACAACTTCTGGCGGTGGGTCAAAGTTTAGGACATTACCGTACCAAAGTGCCAGGCAAATCAGGCAAATGCCCGTGATGCTCAATATGGCAACCTTGGCGATTGCTGGAATACTCTTTAAAGCAGGTAGGAAAGAAGGTTTTTTTTGTTCCATTAGCTCACGCCTCCATAAAATCATCCTTTCTTAGAATTTATTACGCGAACTTAAAACTTAGAATACTTTATTATACTTTGTCCGACTGGACAACTGGCTTCATTTTTTCTATTGGAACGAGTAAGAGGTATCCCCAGGTCAGGATAATGCTCAAGGTAGCGCTGGCGACAATTGCCCACCAGATGCCGGCTGCTCCCATTCCGAGCCCATTTGCCAGATAATGAGCCCCCGGAACCCGGATAATCCAGAGGGTGATAATGGAGATGATCGTTGGGGGCATAACCGTCCCGGCTCCTCGTAAGATACCACTTAAGGCAAAGGTCCAGCCTAAAGGAAAGTAGGATAGGCTGATTATGCGTAAATACCGAACCCCTTCCGCGATAACCTCCGGTTCACTGACAAACATGGCGATCAGGTAACGGGCAAAAACATAAAACAGAATCGAAACACTGAGGGCCAGGACGCCGACAATCAGACTGGAAGCCCGAATGATGTGCTTGATTCGGTCACCTTTTTGCGCCCCGATATGCTGGCCGGTAACGGTACTGGTGGCCATGGAAATCGCCTGAAACGGAGTCATGATCAGGGCGTCTATTCTGGTACCGGCCGCGAAAGCCGCCATCACGGTTGTACCCAAGCTGTTGACCACGGAGCTAACCACCAGCATACCGACTGAGACGGCAAATTGTTGAATACCAAAGGGGAGACCCAGCCTAATAACGGTTCTGGTAAGCTGACGATCATAGGTAAAAGAAAAGACTGAGAGCGAGTTATTTTGTTTTTTCAGGTATCTGGCTCCCAGGAAGAATAACAAGGCCTGAGAACACAATGTTGAGACAGCCGCCCCGCTGACTCCCCATTTAAACACAATGATAAAAAGAGGGGTGAGCAGGGCATTTAGGAACAAAGAATAGACTAAAAAATATAAGGGGGTTTTGGTGTCGCCGAATCCCCGCAGTAATCCCACGACCAAGTTATAGCTTAAAATAAAGTAGAAGCCTAGAAAAAAGATATTCAAGTAGTTTTTGGCCAGGGGAAAAACCTCAGCCGGGGTTTGGACCAGCCTCAATAGCGGCCCGCTGACGAGAATGCCCAGAATCGTTAAAACTACCGCACTTACTGTCACCAAGGTATTTGAATTATCCATTAACTTTTTCAGGTCATCAAAGCGACGAGCCCCCACATACTGCGAGACCAGGATACTAATGGCCATGGAAAAGCCAATAACGATTGAGATGATAATAAAAATGATAAAAATACTACCTGAAACAGCGGCCAGCGCTTCTGGGCCCACAAAGCGGCCTAACCAGATACTGTTGATAACATTGTTTAGATTCTGCAGCAAACTGCCAAGCAAAAGGGGCAGGGAAAAATAGATTATATTCTTTAGTAAATTGCCTTCAGTTAGGTCCCAGTGTTTTACCATCGGTTTAGCCTTTCTCTGACTTAGTTCTTCGCTCAATTATACCCGTTGCCCAGTGATCTGTATATGCTCCAATAAATTCGAGGCAGATCTTATTCCGTTAAGCAGTATCAAGGCAGTATCTTATTATTACTTCTGTTTCTAGAACATGTGTTAAAATATATAGTATCAACGACTTGCGCCTATATGAAATAATCTTTTGAGGTCATAGTATTAGCCAATAAGATTCTGAACTAAAAAGAGGTAGGCGATATTAATGTGGGACAAAATAAGTAGATTTTATCCGCCTTGGTTAGAGATTTTTCCCCTGCTGTTGGTTGTTTTTGCTCTACTCTATACCAACGCCTGGTATGATGATTTACCTTTAACCATCCCCACCCATTTTGGGGCCAGCGGTCAGCCGGATGGCTGGAGCAGTAAAAGCTTTGTCAGTGTTTATTTAATTCCGCTGGTCAACTTATTTATTTATCTAATGATGGTCTTTATTAACCTCTTTTTAATTATTCGGCCAGATGACTCGAGACGAGTGGTCAATTTAATGGAGAAAGAGAAAGATGCTCTGGGTCCGGAACGTCTTGAAGCCATTCGAACCTTTACGGCGCGGGGGCTTTGGTTGATTAACACCTTAACAACTGGTTGCCTGGCATATCTGACTTACGGCAGCATCAATGTCGGCCTAGGCCGGCAGGATGGCTTGGGCTGGGTGATGTGGGTATTTTTTGGAGCCTTAATCATCGTCAGCCTGGGGATGACCATCAAAACTCTAGCTTTATCTAGCCCGCCTACCTCGAAGAAGAACACTTAGAGGTAGTTTGTGTTTTACCTTCGTAAAACACGACGCCGACATAATAATGGTTGTGTTTAACTCGGTCCAAAAAATAATCCGTAAAGTGGGGAGCGATTGGTTGGTCCTCTGTTCGAGAGGCGAACCGAGGTCAGGCTGTGTTGGTTATGAGATTCGCAGATTAGGGGCCAAGATGGGGCAGGGGACCTAGTCCGGTCCTCTGGAGCCCCTTTGCGGGGAACTTTGCCGTTAAGACCGATTAATGAAACGAAATAGCGGCCTTTTGCCGGCTAGTGCTACTTGAGGATGAAATTAAACAGCGGGTAGCCGATAGACAATAACACGATCACCAGAATTAGGGCCCCAAACGTGAAGGCAATAAATTGGGATGCTCGATCGTACCGTTCCTTCAGCAATTAACATCCACCTCCAGGAAAAAGTGTTCAGAAAGTAGTTTTTCAGTTAATCATTAATCAGATTTATTTCTTTATAAACGGGTTGGATTCCTGCTTTGTGAGGCATTTCTCTTAGGGATGCTTGGGTTTTAACAAAAATCGGCGAGAAGCCCCTTCCTCAACGCGTTAGCGTAGGGAGAGGAGGTTCACCTCGGTCATACTATAAGAAAAGCTGTTAACGATTAATCGTTAACAGCTTTTCCAGCTAAACACAAGAAACCTGTACCCTTTGGCAGCAAAAGTTATTTCAATAAACCTGCCCGGTATAACCGATCAGGTTCGGTTAAAATACTTAGTTTGATTAACCTAGGGAATAAACCTTGCCTTATGCCGGATTCTGCTTGGATTAATAACTGGAAGCACTTCTAAAGCAGTTCCAGCAATAAACTGGACGGTCGCCTCGCGGTTTAAAGGGCACTTGAGTTTCACAACCACAATTGCTGCAAATTACATCGAACATTTCTCTCTCGGAATTAAACGACCGATTGGCTTGACCTCTGCGAATTCGTCGGCACTCAGGGCAACGGGCTGGTAGATTTTGAAACCCCTTTTCCGCATAAAACTCCTGCTCGCCTACGGTAAATACAAAATCATTGCCACAGTCTCTGCATTGTAAAACCTTGTCTTCGAATTCCACCGGATGATCCCCTTTCTAAATAAAGCTCCTCCTGAATATAAACCACCACGTTCAGCTTTACCTAAAAAGGGGTAAGAGTGAACTAGATGATTTGGAAGGCCAATATTAATATTATCACCTTAATCTAAAATTGTAAAACCCAAAAAACCTTGATTTTTCGACAGTAGCCTATGCTTGTTCGGGAAAAATCTTCTCGGAAAAGGCTAAGAATAGTGTATACTATATTAAACTATTTAAGAAAAAAAGCGATGTTTGTGTTATACGGCAGACTTGACAGGGAACGACAATAATTAAAGATTTTCCAGTGATCAACGAAATTTTACGAACCTTTTGAGGATGGTAGATGGCAATGAAAGAAATCCCCCACAATGCTTCCAATCTCCCGGTAACTGGCCCCGGTCGTGTTCGCTACCTTCTCTCTGCGGTCCTGTTAATTACCATAACCATTCATTATTTACAACGGGTAAACATTAGTATCCTGTTGGCGGATCCTCAGTTTCTCGCCGACCTGGGGTTAACCGGGGAAACAGCCAAACAGGGATTGCTGATGACTTTTTTTTTATTACTTTATGCGCTGACTAATTTTATCACCGGTCCGCTAGGGGATCGGTTTGGTCCCCGGCGGATTATGGCCCTCGGCGTGTTTATCAGCGGGATAGCCATGGTCGTGGCCGGGTTCGCTTCAGCTTTTGGGATCATGCTTTTTGCGCGGATCCTGTTAGGAATAGGGAATGGGATCCATTATCCAGCCCAAGGTGTGTTTGTCCGGCGGTGGTTTCCGCCCTGGGAAAGAGGAAGAGCGAATGCCATCAATAGTATTGGCAGTAATCTAGGGCCGATCTTGGCGATGCCGTTGTTTGTTTTCATTGCCAATAATTGGGGATGGGAAGCTTGCTTTTATACAGTCGCCTTATTAGGCCTGCTAGTGGCTTTGCCCGGAGTCTGGTTTCTAACCAGTGACTTGCCAGAAAAAAGTCCGTTTATTGGCGCAGCCGAAAAGGATTATCTGCAAAAAAATGTGGGCGGGAGTTTGCCCAGCGGTCATGCCGCTAGAATACCATTTAGAGTTCGAGTGGGAAAAGTCTTGGAAATTCCTTGGCTAGGCATGTATATTATTGCTTATGCCTCTTTTCTTTCAATCTGGTTTGGGCTGCTGACCTGGTTGCCGCAGTATTTTACCATGGCTAGAGGCATTTCTTTTACAACCATGGGTTTTGTGTCATCTCTTCCCTACATTTTAGGGATCATTGGGTTGCTTTTTGCTGGCGTTGTTTCGGATCGAATTGGCCGGCGCGCCCCCTTCGCGGTTGGCGCTTTAGCTGGCTCTGCCAGCCTGTTGTACTGGGCGGCGGTTACCTCACAGATCTATCCCTGTATTATCTTAGTATCCTTGGCGACCGGAGTGCTCTCTCTTTTTATGGGGGTATATTGGGCAATGGTCCAGACCCTCTTGCCGATTAATTTAGTTGGTTTAGGGGTGGGGATGATTTCTGGAGTTGGCAACTTCATTGCAGCGCTAACCCCTCTAATTATTGGCGGTTTAATTCAGCTCACCGGCAGCTATTTGGCCGGGATTCTGTACTTGGTGGTCTTTGGTTTGGTGGGAGCAGTTTGCAGTTGGGTTTTAGTTCGGGAAGAAAAAAAGACCTTTCAGGTTAAGACAGTCGCGCTAAACTAAGAATCATCGAGGCATTTGGCCGTTACCGAAACGTGTCGTAAGCTCCTGCCTTTAGGCATGGGGATATTAAAGATTAAACCTAGGGCTATACCGACCCAAATCGGGCAGGGCAGAACCGTCCTGGCGAACGCGGGTTGCCCGATGCCGAACCAGCGAGAACCGAAACAATAATCAAAAAAGCCGTAACAATTTAATCTGCTACGGCTTTTTTGGCTATCTACGATGAGTAAACCTGTAAGCGGAGTTCTGTCCCTCTAACGAGGTGATGATCATCTATCTGGGATGCCAGTTGCCT
>JAAZDI010000185.1 GCA_012512295.1 Syntrophomonadaceae bacterium | reverse complement strand
CGTATCCACGATTTAAGCCTCCAGGGATACGAACCAGTTCACGAGGTAATCAACCATCAATTAAAGGCTGGTGGCAAGAGGATTCGGCCCACCTTAGCCCTGATCTCTGCTTCTTTTAAATCATCTGACTGGGAACCTATCAACTGGGAAAACCTAGTGGATGCTGCTTCCGCCATTGAAATGATCCATATGGCTTCACTGGTTCATGATGATATTATTGACCAAGCAACGACTCGCAGAGGGAAAGAAACCATTAATCAAAAATGGGGGAACCTTACCGCGGTTCTGGCTGGTGACTACCTCTTCTCCTCAGCATTCAATCTGCTGACAGCCCGGAAGAACTACCCGGTTCTCCTATCTGTAAGCAACGCTATCCAACTAATGTGTGAAGGTGAAATTAATCAAGCAGCCCAGACCTATAACTACCGGCAAACAGAAGAAAACTACCTGGACAACATCTATAAGAAAACCGCCTGTCTCTTTGCCGCCAGTTGTCAAGCGGGAGCAATTACTGCCTTGCTGCCGGCGGAACATGTCCGGTCAATCCACCGTTTTGGCCTTTACCTGGGTTATGCCTACCAGATTTTAGATGATATCCTTGATCTGATCGGTGATCCAAATGAACTTGGCAAACCGGTTGGGAGTGATCTAGCCCGCGGTATCTTAACCCTGCCTGTACTTCGACTCCTCCAGGATGAGCAACAAGGAGCCTGGCTGAGACCTATTCTTGATCGCCAACAGATCACTGCTGAAGAAATTGCGCTGACGGTCACCCGTTTAGCTGATAGTGATGCCTTTCTTTATAGTCTGGATAGGGTTTTCCAGATGTTCGATGCTGCTTGTCAATCAATCTATGGCCTACCTCAGGTGCCGGCACGTTTAGCGATGTGGGAAATAGCCGGCCAGTTGCTTGAAAAACCTCTGTTAATGGTGGAGAAACGCCTGACTTCTTTAGGGCTGACTATGCCCTTGCGTTGGAAAACAAGCAACCCAATCTATCCTCCGCAAGAGCAGTTCAATAATAAAACTTTCACCACTGACTACCCTGCTGACTACCCTTTAGACAATTATGTTTCTGCCCGGCAGTCAAAATATGCATTCAGCTTTTCTGGCGAGACGATTGGATAAGATGAAAAGATTAAATATAGCCCGCTTTATTTTACATACCCTGCCTCAAGTGGAACGAGAGCTCAAATACTGGCAAAATTTCGCCCAACAGTCGCCAGACCCGAATCTACGGGAACAGGCTTTAAAAAGCATAAAACTAAAGCGGTTCCATGCCCAAGGAGGAAGTGTTTATACCAACTGGCACCCCCATTGGGATACTGTGTTGACTCCCCTGATTGTGGCGGTGCAAACGATCAGCGATTATCTGGATAATCTCTGCGATAGGATGCAATTTACTGATCCGGACGCCTTTCGGGTCCTGCACTTAGCCTTCTTAGACGCCCTTAATCCAGACGCGCCGCTCAAAGATTACTATCAACTATATCCGAACAAAAATGATGGGGGTTATTTAGCCCAGCTAGTAGTCCGCTCTCAGCAGCAGGTCCAGCTTTTGCCTGGTTTCCCGGTTATTCGGGATTTGCTTGGCTATTTGGCCTCACTCTACTGTGATCTTCAGGTTTATAAACACATGGATCTGGCTAACCGAGAATCAACTTTACAGGCCTGGGCTGAAAAAAACGGCTCCAAATTCCCGGCCATCGCTTGGTGGGAATTTTCCGCCGCTGCTGGCTCTACCTTGGCGATATTTGCTTTACTTGCAGCCGCTACCCAACCTCAACTGAATAGCCGGGAAGCTGACCAAATTTTTGAATCATATTTCCCCTGGATTTGTGGGTTACATATTTTACTTGATTATTATATTGATCAACACGAGGACCGGCTGGGCGGTGACCTAAACTTTGTTTTCTACTATCCTGATCCGGCCTCAGTCCCGCAAAGACTAGGCTATTTTATGCGTCAAGCAATTGAGCAGGCTCAAAACTTACCGGATCCGGCATTTCACACGACAATCGTCAAAGGGCTGCCTGCTCTTTACCTCTCTGACCCTAAGGTGAAGCAACAGGGACTAGACTCTGCCGCTCGTTACCTAATAACCCAAGCCGGCTCCGGAACCCGTAAGCTCTATCGTTTGTGCCGTGCTTTGCGCTGTTTGCGGGCAGTTTAGTGATGGGGAAATGACTTATCTGAAAGGACTTATCGTTATGATCGCGAATTTATATAGTAAACAAGAAAATTAAGACGTCAACTCCTGCTATGAATATAACCAGCATTTGTTTGTTGTGGTGCGGGCGACGCGTGATAATTCTGAGCGAAGCTAAGAATCCTTCTCACGCGCAGTATTATTGTCACTTGTTTGCTCAACCGAATTAGTTTTAGCGAGGCAACTAACATGACTACCTTAAAATTAGCGATTATCCAATTTCCCCGCCGCCTTGATGATCTTAAGAGCAACACTGAACTCATGGCTGGCTATGTAGCCAGAATAGCCGCGGAAACAACCGATACCGATGTAGTCTTATTGCCCGAAGGATGGTTGGGGCCAAAACTAATCCCACTCGCTCAATACGCAGGCATCATGGATCAGGTTTTCTCCCGGTTAAAACCGCTCGATTGCCTGCTGGTTTCGGGGGCTCAATATGTCATAGTTGACGACCAGGTTTTTTGTCGAGGCCTGGTCTTGAGTCAGCACTTGCCTAAGCCCATTCCTTTCGATAAACTGTTCCCCTCCCAGGCAGTTGGCGAAAGAAGCTTTGTTGCTCCGGGTACTGAATTGCCCGTCTTTAAGCACAAAGGTGTTTCGCTGGGTATCGCCCTGTGCGTCGATTTATTTTACCCCGAGGTCGTCCGAAATCTGGCTTTGCGCGGAGTCAGCCTTGTTTTAAACCCGGCCAACATTCCCTGCAGCCGGATGGCCCTCTGGCAGGGTCTTGGAGTCGCCCGGGCTTGTGAGAACACCGTTTTCGTGGCCATGGCCAATAATACTGAAACGAGTTACGCTGATGGCCGAAAAATTATGGGGGAGAGCTTTGTGGCTTACCCGGATGGACAAAAACTAGTCAATTTCGGGAGAGAAGCCGGGATATTTTACCTTACGCTAGACCTGCAATTAATTAATCGGGTGAGGGAAAGGTGGCCTTACCTGGAGGACGTTCGAACAAGGACCCTGACGCTTGACGGCAGATGTGCTTTCCGTAGCCTGGCTAAATCAAATTAAGCTATGGAAACAGTCCAGCCTGCTGACTGAGATAAACACAAGCAACTATTATTCTCCGTTACTTAACCGGGACAACGAACCTGTCCTCCTGTCCCACAATTCGGTTGCAGTTCTCTATGACTTCCCTTTCGTTAATTGTCAGCAATTCCCGATTAAACATGACTACCCGGCCGTCGATAATTGTCGTCTCCACGTCCGAAGCACGGGCGGAATAAACCAGACGAGATACGGGATCGACATCTGTCTCGGGTAAGCTGTGAACTTGATTCAGGTTCACGATGATTAAATCAGCCCGTTTCCCCACCTCCAGGCTCCCGATCTCTTCCTCCAGGCCCATGGCGCGTGCCCCACTCAGGGTAGCCATTTCCAGCACTTGGGCTGCCGGCATGGCGGTCGGCCCGTAACGCACCTTATGAATCAAAGCAGCTAAGCGCATTTCTTGGAACATATCCAAATTATTCGCACAAGGGGCCCCATCTGCCCCTAAGGCCACTGTAATCCCTTTTTCCAGATATTCAGGTACCGGGGCCAGGCCGGAAGCCAATTTGAGGTTGGAACTCGGACAGTGCACGACGCTCGTCCCAGTCTGGCGCAGAATCTCGATTTCCGAATCATCCAGCCAGATACAATGCGCCAGCAGCAGATTCGGCCCGGTTAAGCCAAGCTCATGCAGGTAGACAATATTCCGGGCACCTCTTTCCCGCTGAATTAAACCTACCTCGCGCCGGTTCTCAGAGGCGTGCGTATGGATCATGACCCCATAGTAATCCGCCAACCGGGCTACTTCCCGCAACAAATCGTCCGAACAGGAAACAGCAAACCGTGGCTGAAACGCAAAACGAATCCGGCCTTCATCCCGACCGTGCCACTTCTCGAGGAGACGAACGCTTTCCTGAATCGACTCAATTGCCTTTTCCCGCAGCCCATCTGGTACTCCCTCCCCACAGTCCATCATTACTTTACCGCTAACTGCGCGCAGCCCATTTTCCAAAATAGCCTGGAAAGCGGCGTCGGTATGGTGAACCGTCTCCATATCCATGATGCAGGTTGTGCCACCGCGAAACAATTCTGCACAGCCGAGCATCGCGGAATAATAGAGAGACTCCTCATCATGCGCGGCTTCTAAGGGCCAGATTCGCTGCTGCAGCCAATCCAAGAGCTCCAGGTCATCCGCTTGGCCTCGAAACAAGGTCTGACTGAGGTGAATGTGTGCCTGAATCAAACCCGGCATAACTATTTTCCCCGTAGCGTCAATTACCAGGTCAAAATCTGCTGGGTCTATTGATTGCTGCGGTTTCGGGATAATTGAGGCGATTCTTTTTCCTTCAATAATTATATCCGCCTGATAAATGTCTCTTTGCGAATTCATCGTGATCAGTTGGCCATTTCGGATCAGAATCCTTTGTGAAGTCATAGCCCTCAAACCTTTCTCAACAGTTCCATCTCCATTACCCAGACCCATATTTGTCCAAGGCACCCTTAAGTCGAATATCTTTATTAAATTTTTCGATGACACAACTCAGCATTATTATAACCGTTTCCTTTTTTTCTGTTTTCTTGTGCTTTTATAGCGAAGGTGTTATCCTAAATACAAAATAAAGTATGGAGGGAAATCCCGATGTTTATGCAAGCCTTTACTCCGGAACAAGCGGCCACTGGCAAGATGGAAAATGGACGAGATGTGATTATCCTATATGTTAAAGAATTTAGTCGGCAGTGCCAGGAAGTTAATCAAAGCGGCCTTAGCCACTATCGTTATAATTGGTACCACAACGCCGAAAAAAATGCCTATGTCCTTCATGTCTCCTGGGAGGATAAGGTAAGCATAGCGGTTCGTTTTGATCAGCAGCATTTTGCTCTCCTGGCCGCCATGGTGGAGCCCAAAGATGTCATTCTGACAACTATCCCCATAACCGAGCTGGTAGCCAAAGCAAAAGAAAGTGGCAACAGCGTCATTGATTTTACCGGGCCAGTCTTGACTTTCAGCCAACTAATTTTTGATGATCCGAAACAATATCTGGAACCGTCTGAACTAGCCAACTCCCAATCAATTAATTAACCCTGGGCGCTACCAGTCCATCTGTAAAATCATCCCATCAGAGGCAGCGATGACCGGTATGCCTACTTCGCATGACATTTGTTTAGCTGAGATGGTCGGATCACTCTTGACCAGGGTCATCCCAAAATGCGTGAGGATCCCAAGTTTAACCTTAGGTCTTGCCTCAGTTAAAATCCTTCGGGCGTCATCCAAACAAAGATGGACTAATCCTCCCGGGCCAGTTGGTGAAAAGCGAACTGTATTCATGATGATGATGTCCGCGCTGTATAATTTCGGTAGTTCCGGAAAAAAGGCGGTATCAGCGATAAACGCGACCGAAATTGGACCTAACTGCAGTTTTAGACCATAAGTTTCAACTCCATGCCGATGCCGAACCGTTGTTTCAAATTTGATCCCTCCTACTTGATATTGTCCCCAGGCCTGCAGGAGCACGATCTCCTCCACGTAGTTTCGAGCGTATTGAAAGACGACCGGTTCCTCTTCCAAGGCATCCTGTGGGGCAAATACTTTTCCTCGCCGGATGGATCCACCTTGGGTCATGGCCTCAATCATGACATTTGCATCACAGGAGTGATCCACATGCCGGTGGGATAGAATGATGGCATCTAGTTTCAGAGGGTCAAGCTTGGGCTTGCCTTGATAGACTTTGACTAGCGTGCCTGGTCCCGGGTCAATCAGCAAATGCGTTCCTTCATAAGCTATCCAAATCCCAGCTGAAGATCGAAGCTGTTGCGATACTACATACCTTGCTCCAGCCGTACCCATAAACTTTATAAAATTTCCAAGTTGTCTAGGCAACGTTTTTACACCTCATACTGCTACAATACTAACTTAAACTCCCGGTGCCAACGCTCCCCGCATAAAAAAGGACGTCGAACATCCATTCCGAGAAATCCTCCTGGACATCTTCTTTTATTCTGCGAAAAATCGCGCCGTATAACTCCCGGCAGTCTAAAATTGCTGCTTCCAGATCGATAATTGTCTTCTAATCTCAACCTGTCTACTTCTCAGGCTTATATTTTCGACCTTTTATTCTGTTTATCCTGCTCAAGCAATCATTATTTGGTTAAGACTGAAATAAAATTCCAAACAATAAATTTGGTTAATTTGTTTTATAAATCAACAATTATCCAGCATTTATTCGGTTCAACCGACGAATAATATATTTTGAAAAGGAGGCTGATTAGTTTTCTTTAAAAAAATTCTGATGCTGTTGACCTTGGGAGCGCTGCTTTGATGCAGCCCGCAAGCTTTAGCAGCAGTCCCGGATAGGTCTATCCGGCAGGTAGAAAGTACCAGTTTAGTTGGAGTGGCAGAGGTTATCGAAGTGCAGGCGACTGCTTATTGCCCGTGTCACAAATGCTGCGGTAAAACAGATAAAATCACTTATACCGGCAAAGTGGCTAAGCGCGATCACACCATCGCCGTTGACCCGAAGGTAATCCCGCTGGGAAGCAGGGTATATATTGAAGGTTTGGGCATTAGGTATGCGGAAGACATCGGGGGAGCGATTAAAAATAAGCGTATCGATATCTATATGGATAGTCACGAAGCTGCCCTGGCCTTTGGAGTTCAAAAGTTAAAAGTATACGTCATGAAGCAGTAGGTCATTCCTACTGTTTTCTTTAATACCAAGCAAATAATTTTCCATACCTCCTGAATCAGCTTTAGTCTTGGTCAGATCGGATTAAATATGCATAACTATAAAAAAAACCGAAAAGAATAAACATGAAAGAATTCATAATGGAAGAGCACATAATCAACACATAATCAATGAAAGGAATGACGGAAATGACTCAATTAAACCAACAAGAATTGCAAAACTTAAGACACTTGATCGGTTCCCACGAAACTGCGAGTCAAAAACTACGGGCATACGCCCAACAAGCGGATGACATGCAAATCAGACAAATGTTTGAGAAATCGGCGCAGGAAGCCCAAAATACCAAACACAAATTAATGTCATTCTTAAATTAAGGAGGAAAAAGAAACATGCAAGATAAAGATATGGTTAATGATGTTTTGTCCATGATCAACAGCAGTCTGACCGGTTATGCCAACGTTATAGCTCAAACAGCTAATCCCCAACTACGGCAGACTATCCAGCAAATAAGGGATAATGACGAAAGATTTCAGTATGACCTCTTTAAATTAGCCGAACAAAAAGGGTATTACCAACCGGCTCAAGCTGCCAGCCAAAGCGATATCCAGCAGGTTCGGTCACAGTTTAGTTAAATTAGGTTAAAATTGATTAGGTTTGTTAAAATTGGTTAGATTTGGTATTGCTTTGATTGTTATTGTACTTAACAAGCATAAGTGGTTAGTTGAAAAATAAAAGTTAGGGATTTTAATTAAAATCCTTAACTTTCTATTTTTTCCCACATATTATCAACTTCTGTTTGAATCCGCGCTATTTCCTCCGGCG
>JAAZDI010000184.1 GCA_012512295.1 Syntrophomonadaceae bacterium | reverse complement strand
GAGGTATACACCGCCTCTACGCCGCTCATGGCCGGGATGATCTCGACCGCGATTGATTCAGCTTTCGCCCGATCCCGGAGGATTTCCACGGTCCTTTCCGCAACCAGGGGATGACCGGGAACAGCGTAGACCAGGCCGCCGGCTGCACCATCGACCGGGCAAGAAACTGAATTTTCATGGTCAAACTCCTGCCTTGCTTCTTTGATCAAAATATCAACGATCGCTTGATAGACATCTTCAAAAGTCGGTTTTTCCTCATACAAATAATCAAAAGAGGTAAAGCTGACCCCACGGTTTTTCAATTCCTGGACCACCGGATGCTGTTCGGTCCGAAAAAAAACCCGTCTGGCGGAAACTATTGCCTCCCAGCCCCGAACGGTTAATCCTTCAGGAACCTGGCCCCAAGCCGACGACAATTATTCGCTGCATCTTATTATCCCCTTACCAATTTGAAATAACGTAACCAATCCGCCAATTGAGGCCCGATTCCCGGTATCATTTCGATCTCCCGCTGCTCTATCCCGCCCAGGATCAGGATCCCTAAGCCATAAACCAGGGCCCCGGCGAGAATTATCGTTAAGGTTAACAGGCCTTGATTTGGCACCACTGGCTGCAGCCCATGGTTTAATTGGGCAACCAATACCGCCATAATTGTAACCGCCAGGGCTGGTTTTAGCAAGAGGGCCCGCCAGGGAGGCGAGTAGCCAACTAATTGACGCAGGCTGACGATATTTAACCCAGCAGCCAAAGCAAACGCTGCCCCGGTCGCAATGCCAGCTCCCTGAATGCCAAACGCGGGATTAACCACTAACAAGTAATTTAAGATTACCTTGAAACCCGCGGCCAATAACAGGTGCCGCACGGGTAGACCGGTTCGGCCCATTCCTTGTAAAGAGGCGGAAGTAGCTTGATACAGTCCGAGAAAGAAAACTGCCGGGGCCAAGGCTTGCAGGGGCCAACCGGCTTCCGGCAGCCCATAAAGCAGTTCACTGATCGGAACAGCCAGAATATAAAACCCGACTGCGGCCGGCAACGTCACTATTCCCACTACCCGAATCGCCGTATTGAACCGTTGATATACCACTTCCATCTGCTGTCGGGCCATCGCGGACGAAATGGCCGGCACCAGGCTGGTCGCCAACGCAATCGTAATCACCCCGGGTAAATTGATTAGGGTGCCGGCCATGCCCGAAAGCTGCCCAAACAGTTCGGTTGCCTCCTGGGTCGTATAGCCGGCATCCTGCAGCCGCAAGGGGACCAGAAAAGCATCCAGCGTCTGAACGAGCGGCATGACTAAAGCCCCTAGCGCAATCGGGAAAGCTAAGACCAACAATCTTTTCAGGAGCGAGAACAATCCTTCGCTCAATTGCTCCGTGGCCAAGGTTGATTTTGGTTTGGCCGGCTGAAACCCGATAAAAATTATTAGTAGCACCAGCAGCCCGGCGGCTCCGCCGGTAACCGCGCCGAAAGTAGCCCCGGCCGCGGCATACTCAGGCCCACGCGGCAAAAGCCACCAGGCCCCGAGCAGGACCGTAG
>JAAZDI010000016.1 GCA_012512295.1 Syntrophomonadaceae bacterium | reverse complement strand
CCGCTACACAGACCTTTAAGCGCAGTCGATTGGCTGAGTTGGGTTGGAAACTTCCGGCCCAACTACACTTTGTTCCATTCGATTTTAGAAAGGATAATCTAACAACGGCACTCACTGCATCAGGCTATGATCCGCAGGTTAAAGGCTTCTTTAGCTGGCTTGGTGTAACCATGTACTTAACCCGCGCGGAAATTTTCGCAACACTGCGTTCCATTGCCAGAATCGCTCCAGCGGGGAGTATGGTTATTTTTGATTACCTAAATATCGAGGCGTTTATACCCGAAAAAATGACCCCCCGTGGTCGGGAAATGCTGCTGTCATCACAACAAGCAGGTGAGCAAATGAAAACAGGCTTCGATCCTGAAACGCTGGCTGTAGACCTAGAAAGCTTAGGATTCCATCTTCATGAGAACTTAAGCCAAACAGACATCCAAAAACTCTATTTTCAAGGGCGAACGGATGGCTATTATGCATCTGAACATTTACACTTTGCATGGGCAGTAGTTGAAGTTCCGCCACGTTTTTAAAACGTTCTAGGGGGGTTAAATAGCAAGCAATTCTCCCAACCTTTCAATTAAATCAGCCAGTTTTAGTTTCCACTCTAAGTTTGTTAATACTAACTTAAATGTAGTCTTTCCGACTACACCCTTAAGATAAAAATCCTCATTTATTAACCTAAAAAAAGGTACCGGAAAATCCTCAAACAATTCCAATTTTCCTATCGCTGTCAGTTGACGAACGTTACTCAGGGTTAACGGGGAATCTAGGACAACTTCATAGATAAATGCCCCATCCAAACAGTCTTCAACAACTGTCAGCTCGAGGATCTTCATGATATTTTCTCCAGTGCCAAAATTCGGATAGCTGAAGCCACTTCTAACATATCCTTCTCAGTATTGAAAAAACCGACGCTTATTCGAATAGAACCTCTGGATATGCCCATTGCCGTATGAATCATCGGTGCACAGTGCAATCCGGTCCGGCATATAATACCAAACGAATCTCGCAAGATATCACTAACATCATTTGGCATCCAGTTAATTAAATTGCAACACAATACTCCTGCTGAATAATCATCATTAAGGGGAGGATAGCAAATAAAATTAGGTACCCCTTTCAAGTTTTCCAGAAGAAGTTTAATTAATCGATGTTTATGGGCGGCAATGTGCTCAACACCCTTTTCCAGGACAAAGCTTAATCCTGCAGCCAAACCGGCAAATCCCGGCAGATTCATCGTACCCGCTTCATAGTAGATGGGTAATTGCCTGGGCTGAGTCAGACTTTCACTCTTAAATCCGGTCCCCCCCTGAATGAGCGGGGTAAAGTTTTCAAAATCAAACCCTTCACCAACGTATAAAGCCCCTGTCCCGGCTGGTCCCATAGGTCCTTTATGCCCGGCAAAGGCGATTAATGACTTCTTCGGTAATTCGCCAACATCTATAATCACTGTACCGGCTGCTTGAGCAGCATCGACAATTAAGCTTAGCTGACGTTCTCGACAAATTTCTGCAATACTAGTTAAATCTGGCATTACTCCATTAACATTTGAGCAGGCGGTTAAAGCGATGATCCGGGTATTGGGTTTAATAAATTTAGGATACCGATCAGGCGATAGAGCGTCTTCGTAAGATAAATTAGGTTACTTCAATATGTCCCTGACGCCGCAGATGTTCTAATGGCCTGAGCATTGAGTTATGCTCAAGCACTGTTGTAATCACATGTACGGGTTTCTGCTCGTTCCAGCAACATCCGTAAATAGCTAAATTCAAAGAATACGTTGCTCCAGGGGTTAAGATTATCCGATTAGTCTCTCGCGCTCTGATTAAGAGGGCTAAATTCTGACGACAAAGATTAAGTACATCTATATCACCACCTAGGCCGCGCCCCGGGTCAAAGGGCACGGCCTTTATCAATCGGTTAACTTCTTGGATAACACAATCTGGTTTGGGAAAAGACGTCGCTGCGTTATTCACATAAATGACTTTTTTGGCATGTTCAAAACCCATCTTAACCACCATTTACATCTACACTCAATAGCCTATATCACATATGTTCTGGATTATAGCTCAATTATAGCACATATGTTCTGGAAAATTAGAAAACGGGCGATTTATCCCCTTCCTACACCTGTGGTGTTGAGGAAGGGGACTTCTCGCCGATTTCTGTTAAATTAATCAGTTATTACGGGTTATAACAAACTCTCCGTAATCATCCCCACATTCAATTCCTTTTACTTGCTCACATTTAAAGGTCCCTAATCCATTCGGGTATGGAGCACCATATGCCAAATCCATAAATGCGGCGCTAACACCGGCAATCATGGCCGCCATCGGCATATGGCTCTTACCATACTGAACTATGTCGGCTTCGTAATAATCATAAGCCTAGTCCAGAGGAATATCCACTACTTCATGATAATCTTTTGCATAGCTCACTCGATGTACATCTAGCCGGAGGTCGTCCCCGGTGCCTTTGAACCGTAAAGTCCTTTGGTGGGTGATCTGGCCATCACTATTTTTATCATATCGATTATCAACGGTTTCTTCTAAAGAGATCTGCTTACCATCGGCTATGAGATAAACCTTGGTTAAAACCAGATTCTCCGCACTGGTAATAACGATAAAGGTTTCCTTATCATTGTTTCTAACCTCATTAATTTCTACCTTTTGACCTAGAATATCAAGGACCTGTTTTTCTCCCTTTTTATCAAGGTCATACTGCTTATTCACATCATGATCCGCACTGAAGCTTACCAGTTCGAGCTTTAGCTCTGTTAAGGGTGCAGGCAAGGCATCAAAAATTGTATGGAAGGTTATCCCTCTAATATCTGTACTAACTCCCCCACCTTTTCGTCCAACCTCTTGCCCGTTGGCAATAAGCTTTAAGTCTAATTTTGTAGGACGAAAACGCTCCCCGCTTAAAGTATCCCTGGCTAAACCGAAAATGCTCTGAGCCGAGCCCTTAATAACCGTTTGGGTTGGCGAAGCGAGAATAGACTCTAATTTTATATTCGTCTCATCCACCTTGACAGTCTGCTTAAGGCGCTTCTTTAAAGTGTGGCCCATGGCCTTATCCCGCTCCAAGTCAAAACTGATTTCAGCGGGGGTATTGACCCCTTGACTTTGACCATCCAAGGCAAAATTTAGGGTTAATTTTCTTGCCAGCGGAGATGGGGGTTCAAAGCTCGCAATATATTTTACCTCTGTCCCTTCTTCATTAAGCAATCCTTGAGAGCTTTGCTTATGACTCTTGCCTAAAAAGCTATTTAAGGACATAAAAGGTGAAATTGCATTTGTTGCATCGCTGTTTGGATCCTTTACCGTGTAAAAAAGGAGCAGTTGATTTTCGTCCAGCATCACGTAGTCTACGCTTAAGCACACACCGTTGGCAAAGGTATGGCTTTTCCCAATCAGCTGTCCTTTGCCCAAATTGTTAAGATCTCTAAGGGTTACGTCCATTACTTGATCGTAGCCAACAAGCTGCTTGCCATAGGAGGCAATTGCGTCATAGTTTATGCCCACCAGAAGGGCAAAGACAAGAACCACAGCAACCTTGAACTGCTTGATATAACGCTGGTAAAATGATTGGGGGTTATAATTCTTGCTTTCATAGGCTAAAGCACTGCGAAGTCGCGCCTCCAGTTGATCGGGAACCTCTATTGTATCCAAATGAGCCTTTTGGGCATTAAACAGTTCTTCGATTTTCTTCATCTCCTTATAACCCATTCCCGTCAACCTCCATACTCTTTTGCAACTTTTGTAATCCGGCATAAATTCGGGACTTTACCGTGCCTATTGGGATTTTTATGACTTTTGCAATGGTTGCATAATCCATGTCGAGAGCAAAGCGCAAGCGCAGTACTTCTTGATATTTAACATTTAGTTTTTCCAGATGGGCTTCAAAAGCAAGCTGCTCTTCATGTTCACTGTAAGACTCTTCATAGGATTCTTCTGGCAGCTCCTGGAGCAAAATAACTCTATGCTTTTTCCGCAAATGCTGCTTACAGCAATTGACTAAAATAGTCTTACTCCAACTGAAGAAGGCCTCTTCAGTTTTTAGGCTCTTTATATTCTCAAAAACCTTGACAATCATGTCTGACATAGCGTCTAAGGCATCTTCTTGGTCCTTCATATAGACATAAGCCAGCCGATAATAATCTTCTTTTTGGCTCATGATTAGCTGGATCAGGGCTTCCTTGTCGCCACTTTTCGCCTGCCAGATTCTGTGCAATATATCTTGTTCCACCCTGACACCTCTCCTTCTATTGATAAGAGTATTTACTCAGGGAAAAAGTTCGGGAAAATGCAAAAATAAAAACAACCATAACCTACTAAGCGTAGTGGGTATGGTTGGTCAATTCTATATCAGTATAACACTTATTCCTTTTGTTTTTCCGGCGAGGGAGCTTTTTTAAGCAACTGCAGATAACCTGCCAAGGATGTGAGCGGTGTGCGCAGGTCATCGGATATACCGGATATGGTCAGCCGGATATTCCTCGATGTGTTTCAATGAACACATCAAGGGTTTAAGTCGAGTGGACAAATTTACTCTCATCTTATGAAGCCTAGTATTCTCAAGGCTTTTTAGACTTTATTTTCTTGACATCAATGCTATCGAAGAATCTTAACAGTCCATGTGTCAGTATACCAGCCAAAGTTTGGGGTATATACAGGCTCATTGTTGCAACCAATGTCCCATCTTCCTGATCAAACATGGGAATGCAAATAACCCGAATGGGTATGCCAAATATACTAGAGTCTAGATCTTTAGTTATTGTTTTTTCAGTTCTTACGCATTCCTGGGCCGGACTATCAGGAGGTAGAATTGTTCCTACCTGGTATTCCGGTATATCAAATTTAGCCGATCCTTGTCTTACCACTACTTTTTCACGGTCGCATCCCATTATAAATGCTCCATCAGGAAAAGCCTCGGCTAACGGCTTGGCAAATAGTGGCAAAGCTCTTCCAATTGGATGAAATAGATAAACTGCTGTTCCATAAGTGCCTTCCACCTTTCCTTCTTCATTTATAATAGGCCAAGCGTATACTTTAAGGCGTTTCCCATATACATTTCTAGGAACAACCCCTACTACTAATTGCTTTGTATTTATACACTTTTGCCCAATGCCGCCATCCGAAAATGGCTTTCCCACCTGGAAACCTGGAAGATTAATCCCGTTATCTTCTATAAAATTAAATTTATTTAAATCCGTAGTGAAGAATAAACAATCCGTTTCATAAGTTATTTTCAGATTAGCTGCCAGAGTTCGAAAAGACTTGATAAAATTGTTTTCCATTGTTTTTTTCGACCCTTTCAAAATGAGTTCTTTATTTCTGAATCTTATTATTCCGATTAATGCATCAAATCATTTGTCATTTGAAATATAACCATCATGGTTAAAAGGGTTTCGGTGACGTTCAAAAGACGGAGCCGTTTTGCTCTGGTCACCTTATTTCGGTATGTACAACAAGTTTAACCAATTATTTTAATTAATGAAAAAAATTCTCCGAAGAGAACTTTAATAATCTTGTATCTTCTTCAGTATCTTCTTCGGCAACCTGGCTGCCATAGCGTTTAAGCTTTAGGCCCAAGGCTATGCGTCACCAGCTTTCGCAGGGTTTGCCATTATCGGAAATCCACATCTTGTTTGGAATCAATAATTATATTAATCCTGAATCCGTGGCACACGAATAACTTGTCCTGTAGGTATCTACTTTAATTTCGATAACTTATAATAAAAAATTTTCCTATAACGGAAATTTAACAGTAAATTTGGTATTTTCTGGGTTGCTTTCCACAGAGATTGTGCCAGCGTGAGCCGTGACAATTTCTTGGGCGATTGCCAAACCAAGCCCTGCTCCGCCGGTATTTGTGGAACGTGCAGAATCTAATCGGTAAAACTTTTCAAAAATAGTGTCAAGCTTTGCCTGCGGGATTGGATTTCCCTGATTAGTAAAAGTTACAACAATATTTTTGTCCTGTTGTACAGCAGAAATGTCGATGACGCTGTTTTCATAGCTATAGGCTATCGCATTTTTCAGAATGTTATTGAACACCCGGGCCAGTTTGTCGGCATCTCCCCACAGAGTTAAGCCGTCAGGAACATTGACGGACACCTGCTTTTCCTGTGGAGTCAGCATTGGATAGAATTCATCTGCCATCTGCTGGAGCATGAACTGTAAATTGATTTCTTCTTTATTTAAAACAATAGTTTGAAGATTAAATCTTGTGATCTCAAAAAACTCATTGATTAATTGTTCTAATCGATAAGCTTTTTCCAAAGTAATACCGACATATTTTGCCTTCTGTTCAGAAGGCATATCAGGTGCTTCATCCAGAAGACTTAAGTATCCTATAACGGAGGTCAGCGGTGTTTTTATATCATGAGCCAAATAAACTACCAAATCATTTTTACGCTGCTCGGCATCAAGTGCAGCTTTCTTTTGTTTTTCCAAGATGTTTTTTATTTGATTAAGCTTTTTTTCCATAAAATCCAATTCCGGTGATAGTGTAATTTCCGCATCGGATTCCTCGACAAGTTTATCCATTCCAGCACTAACTTCATCGAAATATTTAGTAAACCAAGAGATTGCAAATTTGAGCAAAATAACTAAGGCTATGAAAATTACTATAAGTGTAATGCTGTCAATATTATTAAGAAATATATACTGATAGAGCATTACCGCTTCCCTGTCACTCAAATAAAACGTATCCATTAAGAAACGGACAATGCTATCTCCAAAACTAAAGCTTTTTTGAATTACATAGCGCAGGAAGATAACAGTTGCCGCCGCGGCAAAAATAATAAAGAGCATTTGAAAAAATACTTTGCTTTTTAATTTTGTATAATCATTCCTTCTATTATCTGTCTTACTTTTCAATTTTATAGCCAACTCCCCAAACTGTTTTGATATATTTAGGATGCTCTGCGCTGTCCTGCATTTTTTCCCTTAAATGCCTGATATGAACCATTACCGTATTATTGCTATTCTTGAAATACTTGTCTCCCCATACCTTATGGAACAATTCTTCCGAGCTGACCACCCGTCCGCGATTGGAGCAAAGGACCCAAAGAATGGAAAACTCAGTAGGAGTGAGAGATAGCTTTTTTTCATTCAGCGTACATTCATGGGCATCCATGTCCAATACCAAGCCAGAAAAGGCAATCAAGTGTTCCTCCTGGTTTGGCTCCGCAGTATTATATTTGGTAAATCTCCGGAGCTGCGCCTTTACACGGGCAATAAGTTCCAATGGACGGAACGGCTTGGTGATATAGTCGTCCGCCCCTAATGTCAGCCCGGTAATCTTATCGATTTCTTCTTCTTTGGCTGTCAGCATGATAACCGGAAAATTATGCTTTTCCCGGATTTGCTGACAGATTGAAAAACCGTCTACATCGGAGAGCATGATATCCAAAATGGCGAGGTCTAGTTTTTCATTTTCAATGCAGTTAAGGGCATCCTTGCCGTTATAAAATTTAAAGACATTATAATTTTCGTTTTTCAAATAAATTTCTACCAAATCGGCAATAGCTTGTTCATCATCAACTATCAAAATGTTCGCAGCCAACAGCGATCATCTTCTTTCCTTTTAGTTATATATCCCCATAATTATAATACCTTTATTTTCTTATACTGTTGTATACAGCTAATGCATCGGTAATATTATACTGTTCCGTATGGTGATTCCCTTTCGCACCAGCTGTAATCAGAATATATTCTTGTTTACCCACTTTGGCGAGACTCGCGAGACATAGACCGGCTTCATCGGTATATCCGGTTTTTCCTCCTAAAATTTTCCCATCAATAATGTTTTGATTGTTGAGTGTTTCAAACATGGTACTGTAAAAGGATATCCCACCAGGGTGCTTATTAGTAGGTGGTGTGGAATGGCGGGATGAAGTGAAAATCTCCCGGAAAGTATCATTTCGCAAGGCATAGCTTAGAAGAATAGCCAGATCTTTGACTGTTGTGTAGTGGTTTTCATTGTGAAGTCCGGTCGCATTTTCAAAATGGGTATTGTCCATACCCAGATCCGCCGCCTTTTGATTCATTATTTTTACAAAATTCTGCTCCGATCCCGCAATCTGATCAGCAAGTCCAATACAGCACTCTGCGCCGCTCGGCAGCATTAATCCATATAACAGATCGATTGCCCTGACCTGTTCACCTGGTTGGAAACCGGCCATTGATGCATTTGCTTCATACAGCCCCTGAAACGTAGAATTAGTAAGTTTGATTTTTCCCTTCAGATCAGGTAATTCTTCTATCGCAACAATGGCTGTCATCATTTTAGTTAAAGAAGCGGGATAGATTTTTTCTTCACTATTTTTCTGCATCAGGATGGTATGATCTTTTAAACGGATCAGAACCACATTAGGACTGTTCAGCTTGTCGGGAGATATAGAAACAGAGGGATTGGAATCTATCTTTGACGAAGGAACCGGTGTTGTTCTATCGTCAGAAGAATCGGTTGTTATCTTTAAAAAAGAATGTGACGAGGTTTTATCGTGGTATTCTTTCTCAAATATTTGGTGACTTCCTGGAGTGATGATGGATTTGTAAACCAAAGCAGCAATGACAACCATCAATAATAAAGCTATAGATATGCCTATTGCTGACTTTTTCTTTTTTACTTTTCGCACTATATTAATCAGCTCCTTATTCTGTGCTGATATTATTCAACCACAGAACAAGGAGCGATTTTGGAATTCTAACTTATGAACTTCTTAAGATTTTCTTATCGTGAAGGAACGCCTTATCAGGCATACATCAAAGCTGTTACACACCCAAACTGAATATGTTTAACGCCATATAATGCTTACTTTCTCCTGGCAAAATAATAGAACGGCAGAGCAACAAGAGAAAGTCCTGCCGCCGCAAAGTACATTGTATGATATCCGGAGGCTGTAACAATTGCTCCCAAAAGCGCCGGCCCTAATCCTACTCCAAGATCACAGGATGCCCAGTAGGTGGTTGCCGCAAAAGGTCTTCTTTCGTTACTTATGCT
>JAAZDI010000183.1 GCA_012512295.1 Syntrophomonadaceae bacterium | reverse complement strand
GAGGGATGAGTGCTTTTGTTGTACCTAAGGAAGCTGGCGGAATTACCGTAGGCAAGCATTTTCAGAAAATGGGCCTGCGTGCTTCCCAAACCTCGGAAGTCTTTTTCAAAGATTGCCGAATCCCGAAGGAAAATTTACTTGGTCAAGAAGGTCAAGGTTTCCGAATTGCCATGCAGGCTCTGGACATCGGCCGGATTGGCATCGCGGCCCAAGCCGTGGGTATTTTACAAGCCGCCCTGGATGAGTCTACCAGTTTTGCGAAAGAGCGGGTTCAATTTGGCAGGCCGATCTCGGCTAATCAGGCCATTCAGTGGATGCTGGTTGATATGGCGACGGATTTACAGGCAGCTCGTTTTCTGACTTATTATGCCGCATTCTGTAAGGATCAGGGGTTACCAGTCAGTAAAGAAGCAGCGATGGCCAAACTTTTCGCTTCAGAAGCAGTTAACCGCCATGCCTCGAAAGCCGTGCAGATCCACGGAGGAATTGGCTATATGAAAGGGACCAAAGTTGAACGGCTCATGCGGGATGCGAAGATTACTGAGATTTACGAAGGTACTTCGGAAGCTCAGCGAATGGTCATCGCGGGCGCCTTGCTTCGTTAAAGCGAGTGTTTAGAGTAGACCCTCAAGCCGCTAGGCAGCACCACTTATCCATCTTTTTCTTTTCGTTTCCAGTTTAACTTGCTGACTGAGTTAAAACAAGCGTTGAGTATGGACCTTAGCAAACTATGCCTTATGGTGCTGGCATTTCTTCTAAACTTGAAAGGAGGATATCCTTATGGTCGAGAATAAAAAACTAAATGAGGTATTTAATGAATACCTGCGTTTAGCCACTTTTCCGGTAGCCATTAAAGTATCCCAGGAAGATAGTCTGCCAGCCAAGGTTAAAGCCGCTAGTGCCCTTTTTGGTTATCCGATTAATATTTGTCAGGGGATTTCAATCGCTCGACGCTTTGGCCGCACTATTGGTTTTTTGGAGAAGGATCATGCCTGCGGCCTATCCATTCTTATTTTTGGTTATAAAGAGGATCCAGATTTTGCGCTAGCTGGACATACCATTTACCCGTTATATGCGAAAACTCCGGAGGCCGGAGCCAGAACTCAAGCTGCTACCCCGAAAATGGAAATCGGCGGCATTAAAAGTATAGTAGTCGCTCCCTTGCATCGGGCCGATTTTGCTCCAGATCTGGTGCTGATTTACGGAAACGGAGCTCAGATAGTGAGACTAATCCAGGCTGCCCTGTATAATGAGGGTGGGGCAATTCAATCACAATTTATGGGCCGTTGTTCCTGTGGGGTTTATATCGTCAAGGCTTTGCAAACCCAAAAATGTCACGTAGTTGTCCCCGGAGGTGGAGAGAGGGTCTTTGCCCAGACGGCGGATGACGAGATCGCCTTTGTTATCCCGGCCGCTCAGATTCAGAATGTAGTTGAGGGTCTGATCGGCACGCATAACAGTGGGGTAGCCCGGATCCCCACTCCTTTCTTTGGGACCAGTGCTAGACCAATATTCCCGTCTTCTTACGACGAACTGGATCGTTACTGCGGGCTGAAATAACAAACCACGGGGACGGTTCTTCCGGCCGGAGAGAGAAGGCACAAAAACATCCCTGATGGAAGCAAGAACCGTCCCCCCGTTTTTGAAGGAAGATGCTTCGCTAACGCTCAGGATAACACTTGTCCATTAGGTTTATCTGAATCAAAAGACTCCCGCTTCTATAAATGGGGGTTACCTTGTTTAAACTTCAGGTGGAGTAGAGTCTTCATCTGAAGCCTCGATGTCAGCGAAGCTGAACGAGTTCACTAGCGGTTATGCCTTGCGGGTATGGCTGGTTAACTGAAATTAACGGCAGGTAGGTGGTGAAGGCAGATGTTGAAAATCATTACTTGCTTCAAATGGGTGCTTGATGAATCGGATATAAAAGTAGCAGCTAATGGTCGTGACCTAATCCTGGATCGAGTTGGTTATAAGATTAGCGATTACGACCGGAATGCCATTGAGGAAGCAGTTCGTTTGCAGGAACAGTATGGAGGCAAAGTTACTGCTGTCACCGTTGGTCCGCCAAATGCTCGGCTGAGCCTGAAGGATGCTCTCTCCCGGGGGCCAGAAGAGGGTTTATTTATTCATGATTCAGCTTTTAAAGACTTGGAGCCAGCTCAGACCGCTGCCGTCTTGGCCGCGGCGATTGAATCCCAGGGGTCGTATGACCTGATCATTTGCGGTGAAGGATCGAGTGATCTGTACGCACAGCAGGTTGGGCCGCGGTTGGCGGAAAAGCTGGGTCTGCCGGCAGTTACTTACGTAAATAAACTTTCGCTTGAGGGTAATCAACTCATAGCCGAACGTCGGTTGGAGGATGGAATTGAAGTGGTGGCAGTGCCCTTACCGGCATTGGTTACCGTTTTACCGGAGATAAATACTCCTCGGCTACCCGGCCTAAAACAAGTGCTTGCGGCCGCTAAAAAACCGGTAATTAGCCTGACAAAAAGCGAACTGAGTTTAGATTTTGCTCCCAGTTTGCAGACGATTGGGATTCAGGCCGCGGCCACTGATCGACGGCGACTTAAATTTGGGCCGGAAGCAGAGGAGATCCAAAAAGTAGTCGAGGCTTTAATTAGAGAAGGAGTAGTCAGTTAGAGGGGGGAGATTATGGCCGGCATTTGGGTATTGGCCGAAAACTTTGAGCATACTCTGGAATTATTGAATATTGGACAGCAATTAGCGGCTCAACTAGGAACCCGGCTGGTTGCTCTCACCAATAGGGAAAAAGCAAAGGCAACAGAATTAATTGCTTACGGAGCGGATGAAGTCCTCTTGCTCCCTGTCCTGCCGGATGATCAACCCTGGGAAGCCTGGGTGTCTACCCTGGCTGAAGAGGCCCGGCAGGCGGACCCAGATGTCATTTTAATCGGGGGAACTTCCCGCGGTCAAGATCTGGCAGCCCGCTTGGCGGCTCGGTTAAACACCGGTTTGTGCAGTGGATGCACCAGTCTCAAACTGGACCAGGAGAATCGATTAATCATGGAACGCCTGGTATATGGGGGGTTGGCCATTCAGACCGTGGTTTGCCCGACTCGACCGCAAATGGCGACAATTCCGCCACATACCTATACCCCGGTTGAACCTCAACCCGGCCGGGAAGGGGTCATCCGAGAATTAACGACGTTTACCCCTTCCCCGGTTAAAGTCCTGAGCCGAAGACCAATCGACCGAAAATCTGCTGATCTGAGCGAGGCCAGGGTGATTGTCTGTGTTGGCCGGGGGTTGGAAAAACCGGAGGATCTCAGTCTGGCCCGGGAATTGGCGGAAGTGCTGGGAGGAGAGTTGGGTTGCACTCGGCCGCTAGCAGAAGATTTGGGTTGGATGCCAGCCGATAGCTATATCGGAATCTCCGGGCAAAGAGTCAAGCCGGACCTATATATTGGCCTGGGCGTTTCCGGTCAAATTCATCATTTGAGTGGTATCCGGGATAGTCGAATCGTCTGTGCCATAAACAATGATGAAAATGCGCCGATTTTTGAAGCAGCTGACTACGGAATTGTGGGAGACCTTAAAACCGTTGTTCCGGAAATGATTAATATTTTGCGCAAGGTTGGACAGAAGTAATATATACAGCTTCTACAGCTTCTTGAAGAAGGGGTCTCAGACGGCGAGTTTGATGCCTTCTTAAGCAATCCACGTTCGTTTCTAGCCTAGTCTGCTGACCGAGTGACAACACATGCATCGCTTATCATAGTGAAAACACAAGTATCGCTTATCATAACTTAGAGTGTTAAGTTACTGAGTTAAATGAGAGGTGGGTGAGCATGGCAGAAGATCGATATACGGCAATTATTATTGGAGCTGGCCCGGCTGGGAGTACAGCGGCGTACTTACTAGCAAAGGCTGGCCTGGATGTACTGCTGATCGAAAAAGGGGCTACCCCAGGGTCGAAAAATATGTTTGGTGGCCGGATGTACAGTCATGCCTTGCAGCGGGTCATTCCGAATTTTTGGGAAGAAGCACCAACGGAAAGAGCTGTGGTTAAGGAGATTATTACTTTTTTAACGGAAGACCGCGGGGTTTCCCTGACCTGTCAGGACGAAAACTGGGCCAAATCACCCTCCCACTCCTTTACTTTATTTCGGGCGGAATTCGATGCTTGGCTGGCCGCCAAGGCGGAAGAGGCCGGCGCCATGGTCGCCTGCGGGATTCGGGTCGATGATCTGCTGCTGGATAAGGGTCGAGTCATCGGAGTGCGGGCCGGTGATGACGAACTGCTAGCGGAAGTGGTGATTGCCGCTGATGGGACTAATTCATTGATGGCTCAAAAAGCTGGTTTGCGCGAGGAACTGCAGCCTTCCGAGGTAGCGGCTGGGGTTAAACAGGTCATCGAATTATCCCCAGACATCATTAATGAGCGTTTTCAGCTTACCGGCGAGCAGGGGGCAGCCTGCCTCCTGGTAGGGGCTTGTACCCGGGGAATGCCGGGGGGGGGATTTCTGTATACTAACCGAAGCAGTATTTCTTTGGGACTGGTAGTCAAAGCGGCTGAATTACAGCGGAACCAATTTCGCTTAAATGAGCTATTGGAGGATTTTAAAGCCCACCCCCAGATCGCCCCTTTGATTCAGGGGGGACGGGTGGCTGAGTATTCCGCTCATTTGGTTCCAGAAACCGGGTGGGCGAGACGGCCAGAACTGTTTGGAGATGGCATCCTGGTCGCTGGGGACGCAGCCGGACTGGTCATCAACCTGGGGTATCTGGTTCGAGGCATGGATTTGGCTATCGCATCCGGTGAGGCGGCTGCGAAAACAGTTATTGAAGCAGCGGCTAAACAGGATTTTTCGCGGCAGGCGCTTAGCCGTTACCATGACTGGCTCAAAGAGTGTCAGGTCTGGCCCGAGATGGAGACCTACCGGCGGGCTCCCCAGTTTTTAGAAAACCCCGAGTTGTACACTGGTTACCCGGATTTGATCGGTCGGGCAGTTTCCCACCTGTTTACGGTCAACGGCACCCCCTCGGTCCACCTGCTGACTAAATTGCTCAACCAGTTGAAAGAAAGCCAAATGAGTCTGTTTAAAGTAGCGGGTGATGCCTGGAAAGGGGGGCGGTCGCTTTGAAACGATTATCGGCAGAAGAATTATTGGCTTTAAACAAATACATTTTAGATCCAGAAGACAAGTCAATTGTTTTAAATAAAGAAATATGCCGGGGTTGTTCGGCTAAACCCTGCACTTTTGCCTGCCCCGCTGGTCTATACACGGTTAAGGATGGTGAAATTGGCTTTGACCATGCCGGCTGTCTGGAGTGTGGGACCTGCCGAGTGATCTGTCTGCACCCAGAAGCCATTAACTGGCAGTATCCCCGGGGTGGCTTTGGTATTTCCTATCGCTACGGATGATGTTACCCTGAAAATGAAAATAGCAATAACAGCCAGGATTGGCGTGTTATTTTCTTCCCGAAAAGAAACGCCGTTTCCCTGCCCTTTTGGGTTTGGAAGCGGTGTTTGTCGTTCCCAGTCAAGTCTGCAGCACAAGTTAAAACACGAGTATAGAGAATATTTGACAAAGAGAGAATTCAAAAGTTGCTGGTTATTAAAGGGTTTGCTATAATCGTGAGGATGGGTAAAGAGTTTGTGGAAGGAGGAAGACAACCTCTCCTCCGATGCTCACTTTTGGCGGAGAAGGGAAGTCGCGTGTTTATGACCATCACGAGAGAACAGGTCGAGCATGTAGCCTTACTGAGCCGGCTAGAGCTGACTGAAGCAGAAAAGGAGCAGTATACCGCCCAGTTAAATTCTATTCTTGAATATGCAGCAATCCTGGCTAAATTAGATACCAGTCAGGTTGAGCCGATGGCCCATGTGCTGTCCCTAAGCAATGTCTTCCGGGAGGACCAGGTCGGCAACAGTCTGGACCGGGAATTGGTCCTGCAAAACGCCCCGGAGCGAGTGGAGGGCTTTTTTAAGGTACCCAGGATTGTATAGCTCATATCATTCTAGAACGAAGTGAAGAATCTGACGCTCTTTTACCTTCCAGGCAGTGGATAGGCTTGATTGTTTAAATCGCCGCCCGTAAAGATAGGTAATGGAGCATGTTGATGGCCGACAATGATGACCCAGGTTTTGTCGGCTCAGATGACAGCCCGGACAAGCGTTGGCGCAATAAAAATTACCGGTTGGAGGAGTGGAAACACCTTGGCTAATCTCAATCAGTTGACGGTCCATGCCCTGCAGGACCTGTTGCGGTCAGGCCAGGTCAGCCCCGGCGAGATTTTGACAGATTGTTTAAGTCGGATAGAGCAGGTGGAAAACAAGGTTAAGGCTTTTATTACTCTGACTCCAGAACTAGCGAAGCTCCAAGCTGAGCAAGCGCAAGCTTTTTTAGCGGCTCCGTCGGCCGGCCCGCAGTCTCCCCTGGCCGGGATACCGATGGCCTTAAAAGATAATATGTGCACTAAAGGGGTGCTCACCTCATGTGCCTCAAAGATTCTGCATAATTTTATTCCCCCGTATGACGGAACCATGGCGGAAAAACTCCAGCAAAACCACGCCATTATGGTGGGTAAGCTGAATATGGACGAGTTTGCCATGGGTTCTTCAACAGAGAATTCAGGATTTTATCCAACCGCCAACCCGTGGGATTTAAACAGGGTCCCTGGGGGATCCAGTGGTGGCTCGGCGGCGGCGGTGGCAGCGGAGGAGGTTATTTTTGCGCTTGGTTCGGATACCGGGGGTTCAATTCGTCTCCCGGCTGCCTTTTGTGGCGTGGTGGGATTAAAGCCCACCTATGGTCGAGTTTCGCGTTATGGGTTGGTCTCCTACGCTTCTTCGCTTGATCAAATCGGCCCCCTAACCCGCGATGTAACCGATTGCGCGCTGGTACTCAACGCGATCGCCGGCCATGATCCTCGGGACGCTACTTCCGCCCCAGTCGCGGTGCCTGACTACACCACTTTCTTGAAACCTGATTTAAAGGGTATGAAAGTGGGCATTCCCCGGGAGTACTTGGGGGCCGGACTAGACCCGGCAGTAGCGACGGTCATCCAAAAGGCGTTCCGGCAGTTGGAAGAATTGGGCGCGATTTGCGAGGAAACATCTTTGCCCCACACGGAATATGCTCTGCCGGCTTATTATTTGATTGCGACAGCCGAGGCCAGTTCAAACCTGGCGCGGTATGACGGGGTACGTTATGGTCACCGCTCCGACACAGCCGATGATATTATCACCATGTTTAATCAAACCCGCGCAGAGGGGTTCGGCCAGGAGGTTAAACGCCGGATCATGCTGGGTACCTACGCTTTGAGTAGCGGTTATTACGATGCTTATTATTTAAAAGCGCTGAAGGTCCGGACCTTGATTAAGCAGGATTTTGACCGGGCCTTTGAGCAGTATGACCTGCTGGTTTCCCCTACGGCGCCGAATGTGGCTTTTAAATTTGGCGAAAAAGAGGATCCGCTGGCGATGTATCTTACTGATGTTTGTACCATCCCCGTCAACCTGGCCGGTTTGCCCGGGATTTCTATTCCTTGCGGTTTCGCCCAGGGGATGCCGGTTGGTTTGCAAATGATCGGCCGACCCTTTGCTGAGGGGACGCTGCTGCAGGCCGCCTACGCTTACGAACAAAGCACCGATTGGCACCGGCAAAAACCGGAATTAGGTGTGAGGTAAATGGTATGGCGACTGAATATGAAGCCGTAATTGGGCTGGAGGTCCACACAGAACTGAAGACCAAATCAAAGATATTCTGTTCCTGCCCTACCACTTTTGGCGGCGAGAGCAATACGCATGTGTGTCCGGTCTGTCTGGGTCTGCCCGGAGTATTGCCGGTTTTAAACCGAAACGTAGTGGCCTGCGCGATTAAGGCCGGTCTGGCTTTAAACTGTGACATCGCCGAGTTCAGTAAGTTTGACCGTAAAAATTACTACTACCCAGATCTACCCAAGAATTTTCAGATTACGCAATATGACTTGCCCATCTGTTATGGGGGTTATCTAGAAATCAGGGTTAAGGGGGAGAAAAAGCGAATCGGGATTACTCGAATCCACATGGAGGAAGACGCTGGCAAATTAGTCCATCAAGGAGAAACCATTTCTCGGTCCGAGCATACCTCGGTCGATTATAACCGAACCGGGGTGCCGTTGCTGGAGATTGTGTCGGCGCCGGACCTGCGTACCAGCGAGGAGGCGCGGCTCTATCTGGAAAAACTAAAAGCCATCCTGGAGTACCTGGATATTTCCGACTTTAAGATGGAAGAGGGTTCTCTGCGGTGTGATGCCAATATCTCCATTCGCCCCAAAGGCAGCATTGAACTCGGCACCAGGACCGAAATTAAGAATATGAATTCCTTCCGCGCCCTGCAGCGGGCTCTGGAATACGAGATTCAAAGACATATTAAAACCCTTGCAGATGGAAAAAAGATCATTCAGGAGACCCGGACCTGGGATGAGGGCAAAGGTGTTACCCTGTCTCTGCGGAGCAAGGAGGAGGCACATGATTACCGGTATTTTCCGGAACCGGATCTGCCCCCTCTCGTGATTGACCGTGCCTGGGTCGCGGAACTGCGGCAACAGCAGCCAGAACTGCCGGATGCCCGTCAAGCCCGGTTTATCCGCGATTACGGGATTCCAGACTACGACGCTCAGATCCTAACCAACTCGCGGGCCCTGGCCGATTATTATGAGGCCGTTTGTCAGCTATATCCCAATCCGAAAATCATCAGCAACTGGGTGATGGGAGAACTGCTGCGCTGTCTGAACGCCGAGGGGTTAGAGATTATTGAGGCCAAAGTAAGCCCTCAACACCTGGCTGATATGCTCAAACTGATGGACCAGGGGACGATCAGTGGCAAAATAGCCAAGACTGTTTTCGAAGAGATGTTTAGAACCGGCCAGGACCCAGCAAGGATTGTTAAGGAAAAGAACCTGGTTCAGATTACTGATGAAGCGGCGATTGCCGAAATCGTCAACCAGGTAATCCAAACCAATCCGAAGGTCGTCGAAGACTATAAAAACGGGACAGAAAAAGCCTTTGGGTTTCTGGTCGGTCAAGTCATGAAACAAACCCGGGGAAAAGCTAGTCCGGCATTAGTTAATCGCTTATTAAAAGAAAGAATTGAGTCAATGGCCTAATTGAATACAGAATACATGATCTCTTAAGCAGGAAAATTGATTATACAGAGAGAAATTTATAATTTTATTATCTTAATAACTGAAGACTGTGAGGAGGAGTGATTGAGGTGGTGGGAAAAAAAATATACATCGTTGATACCACCTTGCGAGATGGGGAACAGACTGCCGGTGTTGTTTTTGCCAATGTTGAGAAAATTCGGATCGCTAGGTATCTGGATGAGCTAGGCGTAGATCAGATTGAAGTCGGTATCCCGGTGATGGGTGGCGATGAAAAGCAGGCGATTCGGGATATTTGTAAGCTAGGGTTAAGGGCCAGCATTATGGGCTGGAATCGGGCCGCGATCCCGGATATTCAAGAATCACTCGACTGTGGTGTGGATGCCGTGGCTATTTCGATATCAACTTCGGATATCCACATTAAACATAAATTGCAGACTACTCGAGAAGATGTTTTGGAGCGGATGGTCAAAGCAGTTGAATTTGCCCACAGTAATGGTGTCTATATTTCAGTTAACGCGGAGGATGCCTCCCGCAGCAATATGGACTTTTTGATCGAATTCGCCCGTCTGGCAAAACAGGCCGGGGCTAATCGTCTACGGTACTGTGATACTGTTGGTGTGCTGGAACCCTTTGCCACCTTTGACCGAATTAAGACTTTAATTGATGCCACTGGGATAGACGTTGAGATGCACACCCATAATGATTTTGGCATGGCCACCGCTAATGCCCTGGCCGGCGTGCGTGCCGGAGCGAATTGGGTCGGTGTCACAGTTGGGGGACTGGGTGAACGGGCCGGTAATGCACCTTTGGAAGAGGTCGTCATGGCTCTAAAACATATTGAGCGTGATGATTTGAACTTCAAGACGGAAATGTTTCGTGAGGTCGCTGAGTATGTGGCTCGGGCCTCCGGTCGGATCCTCCATCCGGGCAAAGCTATTGTCGGTTCCAATATGTTTGCGCATGAATCCGGTATCCATGGGGATGGAGTGCTAAAGAATCCCAAGACTTATGAGGCTTTTACCCCTGAAGAAGTCGGTCTGGAACGGCAGATTGTGATTGGCAAGCATTCGGGGACCCATTCGATTATCGCTAAGTTCCGGGAGTATGGTGTTGAATTGACCGAAGAAGACGCCAACGCGATGCTTACTCGGGTCCGGGCCGTGGCGGTCAATCTCAAGCGGTCTTTATTTGATAAAGAACTGGTTAGTCTGTGGGAAGACTACTGCCGAGAGAGGGGAGCGTAAAACGGTTGGGAAAAACTATTGCCGAAAAGATTCTAGGTGCTCATTGTAATCAAGATGTAGCAGCTAACGATATAGTAGTGGCGGATTTGGATTTTGTCATGGGACAGGATGGTACCTCGCCCTTGGCCATTCAGGCTTTTCGGGAAATGAAGGGAAACAAAGTTTTTGATCCTAAACGGGTGGCGATGGTCATTGACCATAGTTCGCCCAGCCCCCTGGAAGGCGTTTCCGCCCTGCATGCTTTGATGCGCGATTTTGCTCAGGAACAGGAATTAATTCTTTACGATATTGGTGAAGGGGTCTGTCATCAACTAATGCCCGAAAAAGGCAATGTCGTCTGCGGTGACCTAGTCGTTGGCGCAGATTCCCATACCTGCTCTTATGGGGCCCTTAATGCCTTTGCGACTGGTGTGGGCTCGACGGACCTGGCAGCGGCGATGATATCCGGTAAGCTTTGGTTTAAAGTGCCGGAAACCTTTAAGTTTATCCTGAATGGGCAGTTGCCGGCCGGGGTTTACGGGAAAGACCTCATTCTATACCTGATTGGTCAAGTAACCGCTGATGGTGCTACCTATATGGCCGCTGAATATACCGGCGAAGCGGTCAAAGCCCTTTCCGTGGAAGGCCGGCTGACGATGGCGAACATGGCCATTGAAATGGGAGCCAAAGCCGGACTGATGGAGGCTGACGAGAAGACTTTGGCTTGGGTGCGCGCCCACAGCCAACGGGAACCTCGACCCGTGTCGCCGGACCCAGATGCGGTTTATGCCCGAGTTGAGGAATACGATGTGTCCAATTTACCACCTCAGGTAGCTAAACCTCACACCGTGGATAATGTTGCCCCAGTCACAGAAGTGGCGGGGACTCCAATTCAGCAGGGAGTTATTGGTACCTGTACCAATGGCCGGCTGGAAGACCTGCGGATTGCCGCTCAGATTCTGGAAGGTCGCAAGATTAAACCGGGAGTCAGGTTGATTGTGGCCCCCGCCTCACGGCAGATCATGCTGGACGCGATCAAGGAAGGGGTTCTGCAAACACTGATTGAGGCCGGTGCGGCCGTAGTTACCCCAGGCTGCGGGCCTTGCGTGGGTACCCACAACGGGGTTCCTTCCGACGGAGAAAACGTGATTTCCACCGCCAACCGGAATTTTAAAGGACGCATGGGCAATAACAAGGCCTTTATTTACCTGGCGTCACCAGCGACAGTCGCGGCTTCGGTACTGGTCGGGGAGATTGCAGATCCTCGCGAGTTT
>JAAZDI010000182.1 GCA_012512295.1 Syntrophomonadaceae bacterium | reverse complement strand
GTTTATTATTGTGACCTTACTAGTACCGGTGGTTTCTTTTATCGAGCAAGGTGAATCCTTAGCCATTAGTTCGTGGCTGCTTTCCAGTGATGCATCCGGGGAGGTGGCTAGCGTTTTATCTAATGGTCAGCAGATAAATGAAAAACTGACAGATATAGCCGTTGGCGAGTACGAAAAAAAATTGAGTCGTCAGGTAGCCGCCTTGGTCGCTCTAGTTCCTGGCGTAAAGTGGGTTGAAGCTAGGGTACAAATGAAATCAAGCAGCGAGGATCCTTGGGCCGCTTTAGACAGCGTCTGGCTAGACGTTGGTTTAACCACGGCAAAGCCAACTACCCGGGAGAGAATCGGGGCTGAGGATAGGGATGCATCAGCAAAAATAGAAATCAAGGCTGAAGCAGTAAATCCGGTTAAACCAGTTGCGCCAGTAGAGATAATTACACCGAGTGACGGAACAGAGCCGGTCAAACTGGATGAAGGGGGGATAACGGATCAGATTAGGCCGGGAGAATCAGACCAATTAATCAATTCATCAAACCGGGAACGGATTGAGGAGCAGATTCGGGATACAGTTGCTAATTTTTACGGGGTCTCTCGGGAAAAAATTCAGATTGAATTTTTCTAAGGCTAGGCCAACAAGCGAGGTGTTGGATATGAAGGAAATTAGGGAGTTAATCAGGTCCCCGATGCATAATTGGAGCAAACCGCTTATCATCTTGGGCGGCTTAGGAATCTGCTTAATGCTGATTTCGAGCATGTGGTCAGACTATAGTTCAGATGTTTCTCCCTTGCCCGAACAAGGTATGTTAGTCTCTACTTCCTCTTCCAATGAAATAATTAGCTCCACCCAGAATGCTTCTGGAGTTGGTTCTGAGGAAGAAATCTTGGAGCGTCGATTGGAATCGGCGTTACAGTCAATTGTCGGGATTGGCCAGGTAAAGGTGGCTATTTCCTTGGATTCTGGAACCCGTTATGAGTACGCTACCAATCTAAATACTAATCAACGCGAAGTTACGGAAAGGGATGACCGGGGAGGAGTGCGGAGCACTGTAGAAAAAATCCAGGATCAAGAACTAGTGCTTATGCCAAACAGCCAACAGTCCTCCAGTCAATTGTTACTGGTCCAGGAAATTAGACCAAGTATTAAGGGTGTCCTCGTCGTCGCTGAAGGAGCTGAAGATGCTCGGGTCAGGGAGGAACTAACCCGGACAGTGCAGATTGTTCTAGATGTACCGGCGCACAAAATCAAAGTGATGCCCGGTGAAAAAGAAGGCAGGTGAGAAGATGATTACCTTGGTGTTTCAACGACGTAAGCTCTGGCTGGGGTTAGGTGCCTTAGCCATCCTGGTTCTGTTAATCTATTATTGCTGGCATTATATCGGTTCTGTTAAAGCAACTTTGGCCGAAGCCAATCCGTTGCTTGTTCCGGTCGAAGAAAGCAGGATAAGTAATAGCGCTGAATCGTTAAGTGCCTTGGAAAATCAGGCCATTTCAGAAATGGAAAATGAATTAATTCCAGTAACCGCGGTGGGGGCGCAAGCCAAGGAGAATAGCCGGCAATTTTTTGCGGAGTTTCGAATGGAGCGGGATCGAATTCGCAGTCAGCAGGTTGAGCTTTACCGAGAAATTATCAACAATCCTGATTCAACTACGGAAATTCGCCAGGAAGCCCAGCAAAAACTGTTAAATTTAACGCAAGAAATTGACAAAGAAATGAAAATAGAAAATTTACTAACTGCCCGAGGTTATTCTGAGGCAGTGGTTTTTTTGCAGCCGCAAGCAGTAAGCGTTGTTGTTTTAAGCCCGGGGTTTACAGCGGAACAGAAGCAATCAGTAATCAAGCTGGTTAGCAGCGTTCTGGGCTATAAAGAAAATATGGTTTCGGTTATAACTCGAGAATAGGAGATAAATGTTTATTGCCAAAACTTATCCTGACCGACTATAATTAAAGATGGAATTTTATAAACTCAGGTAACCAGTGGGTACCTGAGTTTCAATTTGTTAGGGTACGGTGTATACAGAATTTCCAAGTCGGATTATATTGTCGGAAAGACAGGAGGATATTTAATGGAAAGACTAAAAATTACGGATACCACCTTGCGTGATGGGCATCAGAGCTTGTGGGCGACTCGGATGCGGCTAGAAGACATGCTGCCGATTTTAGAGCGGATTGATGAAATTGGTTATCATTCCCTGGAGGTTTGGGGTGG
>JAAZDI010000015.1 GCA_012512295.1 Syntrophomonadaceae bacterium | reverse complement strand
TACAGATATTCCGACCTTTGTTGAGTACGGAGCAGCTGATCTGGGGATTGTCGGTAAGGATACCATTGTTGAGGACAATAAGAACGTTTATGAATTGGTAGATTTGAAGTTTGGCTACTGTCGATTTGTTGTGGCCGGCCCGGAAAAGTTATTACCGCCAGGAGACCTGACTCGTTTTAGTCACGCTCGGGTCGCGACTAAATTTCCCCGCGTCGCGGAAACGTTCTTTAAAGAAAAAGGCATCCAGGTTGAGGTGGTCAAACTGCATGGTAATATTGAGCTAGCTCCAAGGGTGGGCTTGTCAGACTTGATCGTGGATATTGTCTCAACTGGTCGGACCTTACGCGAAAACAAGCTGGCGATCCTGGAAGAAATCTTCCCGGCCACTGCCAGACTGATTGCGAACCGAGTTAGTTTTCGAATGAAGTCCGAGATTATTCAACCTCTGCAAGATAAAATGAAAGAAGTGGTCGAGAAGGAGGATTTGGAAGGATGAGGATACTGTCCAGTCGTGACCCGGCCGTGGAGCGAATTCTGCAAAAGACTATTGCCAACGCTGCCGAAATTGAGTCTCGCGTCCGGGAAATTGTTGAGGAGGTCCGGCAGCGAGGTGACGCGGCGGTTTTGGAGTATACCCGTCGATTTGATCGGGTACCCGCCGAGTGGGATAATCTGCGAGTTTCTGCCGAGGAAATTGAACAGGCGCGGGCCTTGGTTGATGGCGAATTTCTGGATTCACTTCAGGCAGCCATTGATAATATCCGTTCCTTTCATGAGCAACAGAAGCAGCATTCCTGGATGGAACCGGACCCTTCGGGCAACATCTTAGGCCAGATCTCTCGACCGCTGGAGCGGGTAGGTATCTACGTTCCAGGAGGGACTGCCGCTTATCCATCCTCTGTTTTGATGAATGCCCTGCCGGCTCAAGTTGCCGGGGTTAAAGAAATAATCATGGTTAGCCCGCCAGCCGCCGATGGTTCGCTGAATCCCTATACCTTGGTCGCAGCAGCTGCCTGTGGCGTAACCGAGATCTATAAGATCGGCGGAGCCCAAGCGGTAGCAGCCTTGGCTTTTGGTACCCAAACCGTACCTAAGGTGGATAAGATTACCGGACCAGGCAACATCTATGTCACCATGGCGAAAAAACTGGTCTATGGGGAAGTAGATATTGATATGCTGGCCGGGCCCAGTGAAGTGCTGGTCGTAGCGGATGCCACAGCTAATCCTCGGTATGCGGCGGCGGATCTGTTGTCCCAGGCCGAACATGACCCCCTAGCTTCCGCCCTGCTGGTGACCCCTTCAACTGAGTTAGCCCAAGCGGTTAAGCTTGAGGTGGAGCGGCAGTTGGCTGGTTTAAGCCGTCGAGCCATTGCGGAAAAGGCCCTGGCTGAATACGGGGCGATCATCATTACCGAAGATTTGGCTGAGGCCATTGAGGTCGCAAACCGGTTTGCCCCGGAGCACCTGGAACTGCTGGTGGCCGAACCTTTTTCCTGGTTAGGCAAGGTCAAAAATGCCGGGGCGGTGTTTGTCGGTCATTACTCACCAGAACCAATTGGCGATTACTTTGCTGGCCCCAACCATATTTTGCCAACCGGTGGCACTGCTCGTTTTTACTCGCCAGTAACGGTAGATACCTTTACCAAGAAAACCAGCGTGATCGCTTACTCTGAAGCTGGTTTTCGGGTCGCTGCTGCCAAAGTAATTAAACTGGCTACCGTTGAAGGTCTGGATGCCCACGCCAATTCCATAAAAATTAGACTTGAACCATGAGGCTAGGAATTGTACTCTATAATAAAAACTTTCGGAGGAACGGTTGTGGCAGAACGGTTTGCTGAGGTTGAGCGCATAACCGGCGAAACCCAAGTCAGTATCCGCTTGGGGATTGATGGTCAGGGAACTTTTAGCGGCAAGACGGGAGTTCCTTTTTTGGATCATATGCTTCATTTGTTTACCCGACATGGTCTGTTTAATCTGGTGGTCACCGCTCGGGGCGACCTGGAAGTGGATGCGCACCACACTGTGGAAGATATCGGAATTACCCTGGGTCAGGCTTTGCGGCAAGCGCTGGGAGATAAAAAGGCCATAAATCGATACGGGAGCGCTCTCGTGCCAATGGACGAAGCCCTGGCGCAGGTAGTGATCGATATTAGCGGTCGGCCTTTTTTGGTCTATGATGTAGTTCTCACCGCCAGTCGGGTCGGGGAGTTTGACACCGAACTGATCGAAGAATTTTTGCGCGCCCTGGCGGTTAATGCAGGTTTAACGCTGCACGTCCGGTTGTTGAGCGGCAAAAACACCCATCACATTGCGGAAGCGATTTTCAAAGGACTGGGACGGGCACTGCGTGAAGCCGTGCAGATAGATCCGCGGGTTGAGGGCGTTCCTTCAACCAAGGGAGTACTGGTTTAAATAAGGAGAACAGCCGGGATGATTGCGATTATATTGCAGAATTATGAGGAGGTGGTAGTCAATGCTGGTAATTCCGGCCATTGATTTACGAGAGGGTCGATGCGTTCGTTTAATTCAGGGTCGTCTTGACCAGGAAATAGTTTTTTCGAACAATCCGGCAGAGGTGGCTAGCAATTGGGAAAAACGCGGGGCCCAGTGGCTGCATGTGGTCGATTTAGACGGGGCTTTTGCCGGGGAACTGAGAAACCTGGATCAGATCAAGGCAATTGTGAAAAATGTAAACATTCCTATTCAGGTCGGCGGCGGAATCCGAACAATGGAGACGGTTCGTCAACTTTTAGATTTAGGAGTAAACCGGGTTATTTTAGGGACCTCGGCGGTCGCCCAACCGGAGATGGTGCGCGAAGCCGTGGCTGAGTTTGGAGAGCGGATTCTGGTGGGAATTGACGGTCGAGATGGAAAAGTCGTCATTGAAGGCTGGGATAAGACCTCAGAAAAGAACATTTTAGAACTTGGTCGCGAAGTCGAGGAAATCGGGATCAAGAGAATCGTTCTGACCGATATTCGGCGGGATGGCATGCTGAAGGGCCCGAATGTTGAGGGTACCCGAGAAATGGGGCTGGCCTGTAATCTCAAAATCTTAGCCTCTGGGGGTATTTCGTCTTTGGAAGATATTCGAAGCCTAAAAGCCTTGGAACCTTACGGGGTGGAAGGGGTTATTATCGGTCGGGCTCTATATTCAGGAGTCGTAGTTCTGGAAGAGGCACTGGAGGTAGCCCAAGCCGAAGGACATATTATTTAGACTGCCGGCCAATTATGATCAGACCGAAGCCGATGAAGTAGTTTCTTGGATATAACACGTCCGCGGAGGAGCGGGACATCATGGAAGAGGTGGTGCGCCGCACTTCCGAGGAAATTTTTATCCCCTTCACAGTGGGCGGAGGGGTAGCCGAAGCCAAGGACTATTTACTGAGTAAGGGGGTAGCAGTTAGAAGTTGAAGGATTTGACTTTTCTACAAGAGTTGAAATTTGGCGCTGACGGTTTGATTCCGGCGATTGTGCAGGATAACAAGACCGGTCAGGTTTTGATGATTGCCTATATGAACCGCGAGGCCGTGGCCAAAACCTGGGAAACCGGCGAGACCTGGTTTTATAGCCGCAGTCGTCAGGAATTGTGGCATAAAGGTGAGACCTCCGGTCATTTTCAACGGGTAAAAGGGATCTCATTTGATTGTGACCAGGATGCCCTGTTAGTGAAGGTGGAACAAACCGGAGCAGCTTGCCATACCGGTTATCAGTCTTGTTTTTACCGAGAAATAACCCCCAGTGGGAAAGTTCAGACCATTGGCGAACCCGTTTTTAATCCGCAGGAAGTTTACGGAGAGCAGCACGGTATTATTTCGCCCGAGTTATTAACGGGGACCGCGACAGTCACCAGCAAGGAAGCAAGTAACGCTAATCTGGAAACAACTAAGCCGGCTGAATCTGTTGGAGTGATTGAAATAGTCGGCACGGAAACCGAACCCCAGACGTCTCGGACCATACCGGCTCAAATCCTGGCTGAGCTCTACCAGGTGATTCTGGAACGTCGGCAAACCCGGCCCGAAGGTTCTTATACCGCCTACCTGTTTAATAAAGGAGTAGATAAGATCTGTAAAAAGGTCGGGGAAGAGGCCGCGGAAGTGATTATTGCCGCGAAAAATGCGAGCCGTGAGGAACTAATCTACGAGAGTGCAGATCTCATCTACCACCTGCTGGTCTTGCTGGCAGATAGCAGCATTACCCCGGACGAGGTCTTTAAGGAACTGGCTAAACGGCGATAAGCTCGGGAAAAGGAGGGATAGGGGAGGGAGTCACTATATGGCTGATGCTTCAGTTATTTTTGGCTACCTTTTTATTTTTGTGGCGCGGGTCACGGATATGTCCCTGGATGTCCTGCGGATTTTAATGTTAACTCGGGGGAACCGATTGAACGCCGCGTTAATTGGTTTCTTGAGGTGGTCATTTTTCTGCTGGCCCTGGGGCAGGTGCTGCGGGGCGGATTAACGGACCCTTTCAAAGTAATTGCCTATGCCGGTGGCTTTGCCACCGGGAACTATGTCGGAAGTTTGATTGAAGAAAAAATCGCCATCGGTTATTTATCCTTAAAGATTTTTCCAACCGAGCAGACCGTGCAAGATTTTCTGAACCGTTTTCGGGAAGCCGGCTTTGGGGTGACCTGTATTCCCGGTC
>JAAZDI010000181.1 GCA_012512295.1 Syntrophomonadaceae bacterium | reverse complement strand
TGTTTTCCCATAGCTTTTGTTGTTCGGCTTTGGTCACAAAGAAAACCCTCCTCGTTTCGTGTTCTGAGGAAGATTATCCTATTGACCTAGGGATGATACAAGGTGGGTACAGTTTGACGCTTACGATAGAAAAAATCGGCGAAGGGTGGGTCGGCGAAGAAGCACTCGCCATCGCTGTTTATTGTTCTTTAAAGTTCAGTCACAATTGGGTTCGCGGCACTTTAGCCGCGGTAAATCACAGCGGTGACAGTGACTCTACCGGGTCAATTACCGGGGCCATCCTGGGAACACTGCTCGGTGTGGAGGCTATCCCGACGTTTTGGGTGATCCGAGTGGAAAACACCGATTATATAGAAAGACTAGCCACCGAAATGTGGGAGCTTTTCGGCAAAGAGTAAGTAAATAAGCCCTCATCCCTTTCCTGCCAGCATGACAAATCCCCCCTATGATAGGGTTTATATTCTAGCATAGGAGGGATTATAGTTCACAGTCTATTATCCAGGTCTTGAGTAGACCTCCACGCCGTTTCTATTTCCCCAGCATTGGATTAATCTTATTCGACCCATTTGCCTGTTTCAAGACCTCTTATTCTGTAAACCCATAATAAGATAATTCTCAATCAATTAAATTGGGGCACCAGGTTAGAGATGATAATAAGGTGAACAGCTATAAAATAATATAGAAAGAAATAGGCATCAGATGATGTTTTTCCGATAAATCTCATCGATCATGATAGAAAGATTAAGTAAACAAGGCAAGGGGTGAGGGTATTGCCGAAAAAAACGCTCCGAGAATTGACTGCGGATATCGCCCCGATTGAGGGAAGAAGGTGGATGGAACGTCTATCGGAGGGGAATTATCCGCGAGGGGTCGGTTGGGAGGTAGAAGCCTTTTCAATAATCGGGAGAATCCCGGACCCAGGTAAAACAAAACCCCTGGCTTTATGCCTGGAAATAAAACCGGCGGCGGATAGAGTTCAAAAGTCGGTTAATCGGCTAAGGGAAAATGACTTGTGTTGGCTGGAGATGGAGGTCGGTCGAGCCGACAAATCCAACCTCGACATTAAAGAGCTTTTTCTAGTGGGAACCAGACCCTTGCCAGATCCGAAAATAACCTGTCTTAGCCGACATCCGGTGGACCAAGGCTGTTTTATAGCGGGCACTGAGGACGGGCGGCTGTTAACCCTTGACGCTCATCTGCCCTCAAACTTAAAAATTCTTGAAGCTGAACAGTTCGCCGGGCAATTCATTTCCTTAACTCCTTGCGGCAACTCCTTGCTGGCCTTACTTTCGTCTTCGCCCGGACGGAAAATTCAGGTGATTAGACCGGAAACCCGTCAGGGACCCCGGAAAATGAACCAATTAACCAGTTTTTCTTTATCTCAGCCACTAATTGCTCTAGCTGAGAACGATGCTTATTCTTTCTGGGGTTTAACGGCTGACGGCCAAGTTTTTTTATTTAATCTTCCCAAACAACTTCTGGTAAAGCCAACCTCCAGTCTTGGTTTAAGTGGCTCTCTGACAATAAATGTTTCACGGCAGCTTAAGCCGGGTGGGTTAAGGTTTAATCCACTTAGATTAATCAAACTTTTGAAAAAACAAAACTGTACCGCCTTTGCTTTTGATGGCCAGAGGTTTTGGGTGCACAGCCAGTCTGGCGAGAAGTCAGGCAAAACAGATTTGAGTGTTTACCGGGAAAATGGTGCTTTTATCCGTTCCTTCCCTAACCGGCACGAGGTTGCTGTCTCAGGATTAAGTTACCGGCACAACAACCTATTAGTTTTGGATAAAACCAACCAGCGTCTGCACCTTTATCTCCTGGCTGATACCATGCAGCCAGTTACCGTCCTGTCCGTCCAGCAGCCTGCTATCAACCGGCGTAATTTGGCCAGCAGCCTGACGCCGGCAAGGCAAGAAAGGTCCAGGGCACAAGGAAACCACCTGGATGGTGCACCAAGTGCGGATCAGGAATCGGTTATTAGCATGACTAAGCAACACCTGGCGCGCCATCCGGGCTTTCTGGAGGCCGGCGGACCGGCTAGCGGGGGGATCCATGATCTTTGTTTATTATATGTCGGCGGCATCGGGAAACAGGAGGTTCACCGCTACGATCAGGATAAACTGTGGCCGTTGGTTGGGTATATTAATACTGCCGGACAATTGGTGGATCATTTTCTAGATGGTTTTTTAATCCTTGCTCAGTATTCTTCTTTATTAAATGGCCGGTCTTTCGGGTTGGATTTATCCGGGGGGGCCGCGCTCAAGGAAGATTGGGTAGCCTTGTTTGAGGAGTATTTCCATTCCCAGGCTAATTTATGGGCCCTGGAAAAAACGGTGGCTGAGATCAACCAGCGCCTCAAGAAACCAGAGCACAAGGTCAAGGTGGTCCTGGCGATTCCGACGGCCCAGCCGCAGGCCCTTGATTGGGATGGTCAGAAATACTCACTGGCTTTACCCGAAAACCGGGTTAAGGTCACGGAATGGGCGATTGATGAACTGATTTCCCGGTGGCACCGGGCTGGTTTCAAGCATTTGGTTTTAGCTGGCTTCTATTATATGACGGAACAGGGAGCCTGGGATGATCCGGTGCTCCACGCTTTTCCAAAGCTATGCCGCACCCGGGGATATCGCTCATTTGCGATACCCGGGATCACTTCCTCCTGGATAACCGAGTTTACCCGGGCCGGTTTTGACTGTGTCAGCCTGCAGTCATCACACGCCTTCTGGCTGAACCCCTTCACCCCACCTCGTTACTTATTAAAATGTACCGGCCAGATCGCCAGAGAATACGGGATGGGGATGGAGGTGGAACTGCCTTATGACGTAGAAAAACCCGGGGGGCAACAGAAGCTGATTGATTACCTGGAAATGGCTTATATCCAGGGATGGGCGGGGGTTTTTAAGGCTTACTTCCAAAGTTATAACCTGATTAAAACCCTGGCGGAAAGTCAAATCCCTGAAGTTAGACGTTTGTACGACGAACTGTATCGGCTCAGCCGAGCCGCGTACCGGGTAAACGAAGCCAATAAAAAGAAAAATGCAGCCGATAAATTCACAGCTATTACTGTGAGCAGCCAGAATTCTTCTATCCTTTATCAGGGTGAATTTACCGCCCAGAAGGGGGATAACCTCCTCCGAATAAATGTGGAAGGCAACTCAGGCCCAGTCAGAATAACCGATCTCTATTATGACGGTTAGAGTTTATTAATGATGACCCAGGACCTCAGCCTGCTTAGAAAATAGTGCGCAAAGCCTAATCATTTAATGTTTATGACCTATACTAAAATTTCCACTAAGCTTGTAGACTAAAAACCAGGACATATACTCGGCACTACGAATAAGCGCGTGAAGGGGGTGGGTTGAATGCCGTCTAAAGAATCGTTGAATCTTTTTTTAAGCAAAGACGTTTATGATCTCAAAAAAATTAGAATACCCGGATTAACGAAATCCTTTGAAGAAATGACTATTGCTGAACTAGTCAATTTTAGAAATCCCGGACAGGTTCAAGATGCATATGAAGTAAACGCTCTTTCCGACAACATTTCTGCAACTACCTCAAAGATTCTTAACCAACTTGGTAGAATCAAGGCAGAAGCAGTTATGAAACAAGAATTAATGAACCATAACCTGAAGCAAGTTGACAAGAAAATTGACAGTAGAATTAACCAGAAATTTGACAAGCCTACTACTTAATCATTCACTGCTGGGAAGCCATTCAAACGGCTTCCCGTATCTTTTATCCTTTTGCCCAAAAGGAGTAGCAGATGAAAATCGGGATAGAAATATCGACTGAAACACTAAAAATGCTGCAGGTTTTGTCCCTGACCCATATTTCTATATGTGTTACTGATCTCTGTCCCTTACAGTGTGCACATTGCCTTGTGAGTGCTGGGGATCATTCAAGAAGCCGGTCGAGTCTCCCGAGAGAGGTAGCTCTGGCGATTGCTGCGAAGATGCAGGAACTTAGAGAGCGAGGCGTTAGGAGAATAAGCCTAACTGGCGGCGAACCAACGCTAGTTGCGGAAACATTGCAAATGTTATCAGAAGCTGCCTTTAAAAACGGTCTTGAAACAACGGTCGTTACATCTGCCTTTTTCGCTGAATCATATGAGGAAAGCTATCGATTAATTAAAAGTTATCCTTACATTTCTGCCTGGCATATTTCCTCAGATGTTTATCATCAGGTGCAAGTACCCAGAAGTTGTATTGTGAACGCGGCGGAGGCCGCAGTCCGTCTCGGGAAAAAGGCAACCGTAAGAATGACTGTCGCCAAACCGATCACTACGACGGATACTGATCTCTACAACTGGTTGCATAATAATCTGCCGGAGGAAGCGGAAATAGTTGTTCAACCGGTTATTAAAACAGGCCGGGCAGAAGACCTGAATCCAGAAATTATAAAAGCGACCGTACCAGGATGGCCATGTATTACCAGCGGAATGGCGGTCAGAGCCGATGGCTCCGTATCACCGTGTTGTGGTGGCCTAATTGCTGATAAGAACGGGCATCCGTTTACATATGAGAATGTGATTACTGCTGGAATAACAAAAGTATACGATGACTGGCGCCAGGACCCACTTTTGCAGCTCATTCAGGCGGTTGGTTTTGCGCCACTGCTGGGTTGGATCAAAGAGAAACTGCCGAATCATCCTGTCTTGGAGGGGGTTCCAGAACACCCTTGTGAGTGCTGTCTAGCTTTATGGAGGGTTCCTGAAGCCGTCAAATTAGTTAGGAGTAAGATTGAGAACCCGGCAATAAAAACTAAAATCAACACCCTTTATAAAACGGTTTTTGAATCAGTCTGGCCGGTGGGTTATTGAGCATAACTGAAAAGAGGGATTGAATTGGACCATAAGCAAGTGACGCTGGGACAAGGGAACCGACTATCTCTTACCCTTGACGAACTGTCGCGGTACCAAAATCAATGCGCCAAACATTTTTCTTTTAGCATGACCCTGGCATGTCCTTTGAGTTGTAAACACTGCCTAGTCGGGGCAGGGCCTGACCAGGGCCACACAACTATGCCTTTTGAGGACGCGCAAGTCTATGCGTCACAGATGGAGGAACTCTACGCCTGCGGTGTCAGAAGTATTGGCTTTACCGGGGGTGAAGCCTTGTTGGCGGCTAAACAAGTCGGCGTGATCTCACAGAAGGCAGCTGAGGCCGGACTAGTATGCGGCATTGTTACTTCGGGCTATTTCTTTAGGGATGAGCGAGCCATAAGAAAGCTGGTGAAAAAATATCCTGGCATACAGGTCTGGAACTTGTCGATTGATGCCTATCACCTGGAGTTTGTCGCTAAGGAACAGATCAAGCTAGCTTATGAAGTAATAAAGTCAATGGGTTTGAAGGTGGACCTGCGATTAACCTATCACGCGCCGGCCACGGATATGGATCAAGAGATTTTAGATTACCTGCAAAGCTTTGCCGAACCAGATGATTTGTCCTGCCAAAAGATACGCAAATATGGACGAGCCCGGCAACTAGACATGCCTGGAGAACCAGAAAACATCCACTGGACCAGACCCTGTGTAACCCAGGGTGTGGTCATTCGCTACGATGGGTCAGTTGCCCCTTGCTGCTGCAGTCTAGTTGAGTCAAGGCTCCATCCTTTCCAATTCGGAAACGCCCGGGAAAGAAAGCTTAAGGATATCTACCGGGATTTCATGTGCCATCCTTTACTGCAGCATATTAGATTGCTTGGGTTTTCGGAACTGATACGCTGGCTTACCGATTCCCCGTATTTTGAGGAACTGCCGGACTACCTGCCCGACGATATTTGTGACCTGTGCCCCGTTTTGTTCAATCATCCGACAATTTCCAGATACCTTGACTACAAGGCCGCAACCCCGGAAAATGTCTTGAGAACCGCTGTGGCCACCTTCAGATTGATGCAGGAAAAATACATGCTGGAGGATGCTTTAAATAGATTTATCAATCTAAGGGATAAGCTTGAAGGATATGAGCAAGCCTGTGAGCTTTTACAGCACCCGGAAAACTTTAGTTTATATTGAGCTTTATCTTACTGAAAAAGCTTATAGTAGGGGAGAGATTATGAACCGAAAAACGCCGAAGGTTCTTTTGATTAATATGCCCTGGGCTACTCCACAAAGGCCTTCCATATCACTCGGGATTATTGCGGCACTTTGTGCGGAAAAGTGCATTGAGGTCAAGACGCTATATCCGAATCTGGATATGGCGAATATGATAGGTTTTGAAGCGGCAGACAGATTTGCGAATGAGCGATCACTTTACGGAATTTCTGAGCATCTTTTTGCGGTTGATATCTTCGGAAAAGAAGAATTAATTAGCGATGCCTTTGTGCAAAGCTTTTCCGAGATTGCACGAGAGGATATCGAAATACAGAAATGGCAGAATTGCCCAATCCAAGATCCTGCCTATTTTTTTCACCTCCGAGATGAGATAATTCCACAGTTTCTTGATCAGGTTACGGCGCGAGTGCTTGAAATGAATCCTACTGTGGTGGGCTTCAGTGCCACCTTCAACCAAGCAATGGCCAGTCTGGCTTTAGCCAACCGGCTTAAAAAACTCCGGCCTGACCTTAAAGTGATTGTGGGGGGCGCTTCTTTTGATGGGGAGATGGGCAAGGAATACCACCGGGCCTTTCCACATGTCTTGGACCATGTCTTTCTTGGTGAGGCAGAGGAATCGTTTCGGGAATACCTGGAAAGATTGGCCAGGAATGAGGGGACGACTGGCATTCCTGGCGTAACAAGCTGGGTTAATGGCCAAATCGACCTTGTCCCGGGAAGGCCGTTGCCGGATATGAACCACAGTCCATTGCCAGATTATGATGACTTCTTTTTGGAGACGGAAAGAATAAAAAAGAAGACTGGCAAAGCTTTTAATGTAGACAGTTTATCCTACGAAGGATCAAGGGGTTGCTGGTGGGGAAGAAAAAGCCAGTGCCTGTTCTGCGGGATTAACCCAGAAACTATGGAATTTCGATCAAAAAGTGTTGATCGAATCCTCAGAGATATTGTGAATCTATCGGCCCGATACCGGGTAACCAAACTGTCAGCGACTGACCTAGTGATATCGCGGCAACACTGTGATGAGCTATTTCAAAGACTGAAAGAGCTGGACCTGGATTTTGAGCTTTTCTATGAAGTCCGCGTGAATATGAGCAAAAGACAAATCAAGGATATGAAAGAGGCCGGAG
>JAAZDI010000180.1 GCA_012512295.1 Syntrophomonadaceae bacterium | reverse complement strand
TTTGTTGGGGGGGTACTTGGAAATAAAGCAAAAAAATCCCGTAAAGCCTTACGGGATAAAAGCAAAAAATAAATGAATCCACTTAAGATGCTAGAATAAACATTTCGTCATAACTTATCTAAATCCTGCTTGTTTTGTATTTAAACATGTGGAAAATATATCCACTCCGAGGTTGTTTATCCTATTAGCGTTCCCTGGGTGCTCAAGAGTTAGTTAAATCGTTAACAATCCTGACAATTAACTCTTTAGGCTCTGAACTACAGCTGTTAATTCGCTCTGTAGAAACTATTTCCGCGAATACCTTGACAATATCCGGATCAAACTGGGTTCCGGCATTCCTTTTTAGCTCTTCGATCGCCGCTTCCCGACTTAAAGCCGAACGATAGGGTCTGGCACTGGTCATGGCATCGTAGGCATCGGCTACGGCTATAATCCTGGCTGCCAGAGGAATTTCCTTCCCTACTAGGCCATACGGATAACCTTTGCCATCCCATCTTTCATGATGAGCCAGGACATATTTGGCCAATGATGAAAATTTATTAACGGAATTCATAATGCGGTAGCCGGTTTCCGAATGACGCCTTATTTTATCCATTTCTAAATCGTTAAGACTGCCCGGCTTTTCCAAGATCCGGTCATCAACTATGATTTTCCCTATATCATGCATTAATCCCGCTATCCGCAGCTCATGAAGATCATCGTTGCTTAAAGCTAAAGCGGTCCCGATCGCTTCACATAGCTGACTAACCCGGATGGAATGCTGTCGTTCTCGAAGGTTTTTTTCAAATAAAGCCTTCACGATCACTTCAAGGGTCCTATGTCTTACGCTGGAACTTTCAACCAGTTTCTGTCGGTACATGTTGTCTTCGGCTTTCTTAAATACAGATGCTATATCAGTCTGGATATCCCACTTTGTTTCCCAGCCAAAAGCAATTGATAAAACGATAGAATTCACATTTTCGCGAGAAATTTTACTATTTATTCGCCTGACAATCTTGGCGGCTTGCTCCGAATTAGTTTGAGGCAGGAGAATTACAAATTCATCGCCGCCAATACGGGCAATGATATCATCTACTCGACATTCTTTTTTTATAATCTCGCCCGCTCGTTTTAAGAGTTTATCGCCAATTGTATGGCCGAATGCATCATTGGCTAGTTTTAATCCATTGACGTCGGCAATTATTAAAGTTAAGGGAAGATTTCTTTCGGTATCCAATCGTTTTAACTCTTCCTCAAAAAATCGACGGTTATATAAACCGGTTAATTGGTCATGAAAGCTTAAATATTCGATTTCCTTTTGTCTTTCTTTTTTTTCGGTTATGTCTCTAAATACCAGGACAACTCCGTTTATGCTGTTATCGCTGCTCTTAATGGGTGAAGCACTTTCTTCGATGGCTCTTTCAATTCCGTTTTTCGAAACAAGAAGGGTGTGATTGGATATCTCGATTGTGTTACCGCACGCTAATACTTTATCAACCGGGTTTTCATTTGGCGCCCGAGTCAATCCATTAATTGTCCTAAATATTTCTGCCAGAGGTTGACCGATCGCCTCCTCTTGGGTCCAGCCGGTCAGTTGTTCAGCAACTTTATTGAATATGACAATCCTGCCCTGATTATCAGTTGAGATAACACCGTCACTGACAGACAATAAAGTAGTTTTGAATCGTTCTTTTTCTTCATATAATAGCTTTTCGATCTTCTTGCGTTCAGTTACGTCCAGGATAATAGTCGCACACTGCCGCGGGCGTGGGGAATAGGCAATTATTTCGTAATAACGATCAGTTTCTGGACCATAGAACTCATACTGCCAGGTCCCGCCACTCATTGCGACCTGGCCACATCGTTCAATCAAAAAACGATGCGTTTTCGGTAAAATCTCAAGCATAGTTCGACCAATGATTTCTTCCCGTTTTAACTCGATTAACCGCGCATAACTTTCGTTAACGTCAAGAAACCGAAAATCAACAACCGTTCCGGCTTCATCGCAGATCACTTCATGAACCGCAACCCCTTGCTTCATCTGAGTAACCAGCAGCCGATATTTTTCTTCACTCTGCCGAAGCGTTTCCTCCGTCTGCTTACGCAGCAAGGTCACCCCAATGCCATCCGCCACGATCTGTAATAGACTAATATCTTCCTCCTGCCATTGCCGGGGAATAAGACAATCGTCAAAACCAATGTACCCCCAAAACTCGTTCCCACAGTAAATTGGTAGGATTAGAATTGAGATAATCCCCTGTGGTACTAAATATTTTTGCTCCAATAGGTCCATTTCGGCGACGATCCCCATATAGGGGCGACGAGCTTGTAACATTCTAAGCAAGTAGGGTGAGGCTTTGCGATAAGGCAGACGCTGTAAACAGGAGGCATCAATTTGGGGAGTGATCCCAGCCGCAGTCACCTCATAGGTTTGCGTCATACATAAGCCCAATTCAGGATCATTTTCATTTTGAAAAATATAAACTCGACTTACTTGCGAAACTTCCCGCAAAATATGTAAAACACGGGTCAATTGCTTATCGATATCATTAGGTTCCATAAGGACCTTCATGCAACTTGCTGCGGCTGCCTCGTAATCAAGTCGCCGCCGCAGTTCCTTTTCAGCTCGTTTTTGCTCAGTGATATCTCTGATTGCTCCTTGATAGCCAATAAACTTGCCGGTGCTGTCCTTTCTAATCACCGCGTTGATCAGGACAGAAATAATGGTGCCATCTTTTTTACGCAAGCTAGCTGGATAGTCTTTAGTTGCTCCCTGTTCCAGGATAACCCTGAGAAATCGGGCCTGTTCCGCTGGATCTGCATACAGCTCACTAACCTTAACTGTCTTTAGTTTTTCCCGGCTATCGTAGCCTAAAGTTTCGATTAAGGCTTCATTAAAATCAAGAAAAGAGTCATCCGCAGACGTAATGAAGACGCTGTCGCGAGAAGTAGCGAAAAATGCCCGGTATGTGTCCTCACTTTCCTTACCAATCATTTCCATTAGCTGGTGCTCGATAGCCTCTTCTGCAATATAAATATCTTTTGTTTCACTCTCGTGATTATTGCTCATCTTAGAACCTCGACAGTAAGATAATTGTCCTTATCCGTAGCAGCATTCGATATTACACAAATAAATGCTAAATAATAGATTATCTGTTTCAAATATTGTATATCAATGATGAATTTTATTTTTTCTACTCTGTTTCCAAATAATCCTGCTTTTGTATACTATGTTTTGCAGCTTTTGCAAAAATAAATAAAAAACCCGCAAAATCTTGCGGGATAAGAGTTTCAACTGGTGCGCCATCAGGGATTCGCACCCCGGACCCTCCGATTAAGAGTCGGATGCT
>JAAZDI010000179.1 GCA_012512295.1 Syntrophomonadaceae bacterium | reverse complement strand
TCGCTTCCTTTTTTCTCACTCAACCCCCTGTCCAATAAGCTTTTCAAAACCCTTTCGGATAACCTGGGCAATGAGCTTGCGCCGTTCCGTTAGAAACTCCGTATATTCCATCCTATCCCAACCTTGCGGCAGCGCATGCCACTCCATCATCTGCGCCAGCTCTTCCGGCTTAAAGCGCTGGGCGTAGATAGGAAAGTATTCTGCCGGGGACTTGTCTGAGATGCCGATATTATCATCCCATTCTACTAGGGCATAATTGGCAATCTGGTTTGTGTCCCGCACCTCGGTAATACCTAGCTTATGCAGGAAACCTTTCGGGAAAAGATGGTGTCGTTCTGTGGCCGACTTTTTCGTTTTTAAAGCTGGGTCCAGTAATTCTGAAACTTTCATTTTTGAAAAAAGCACCTTCGCATCAAGTAGGTTTAACGCCGCGTAATAAGCAAATAGTACCGGAGTCCGAGCCGCAGAGGATTCCAGGTTATTGACAAGAGTAATATTCCAAAAATCTTCAGAAAGAGTATCCTTGATGACTTGATCCAAGCTCTTTATAAAATCTTTTGCTTCACGGATAGGACGTAAGCGAGTCAGATCAGCCTCCATCGATGTCTCTGGCGAATAGCTATACCTCCCAGTTAAAGCTGTCATAAAGAACCAGCGGGCCATGACATCCCTTAATTGATAAGGGTCCACTTTAAGCTCATGCCTGCCAATTAGAAATATAACATATGCATATAACAGGCCCGTATCAGAGGATATCATGCTTTTACTACGGTAGCCTGCCCGGATGAGTACTTTCAAAAACTCATGCCAGTTGGTCAAGTCAAGGACCTGTGCTTGGGCCTTTTTCAAAACGTCAAACTGTGAGTCCCGTCTTTCTTCAGAAAACTCACCTGTTTCGAGGTCCTTGCCTCGCAGAATAGAATAGACAAACTGCAGGCGTGCTCGTTTAAATCCTAGACCAACGCAAGTACGCAGGATCTGGTCAGGATCGGGTTGGATAAAGTAGTTAAAGGGTGACGGCCCTTCACCAACCGCGGGGGGACGCCTGCAGTCACGGCAAAACTTCTCCAACTGAGATCTCCCCTCGTCCCAAAAAACAGAAAGAAGTGTAAGGATAAAATCAGCCTGTTTGAGCGTGACGCCTTTACTGTTGATCCGGACAAATATTTCTGAAACCTGTTCTTCATTAACCGTGGAAGAGATCTCCATGGCAGTGAAAGGATAGTTTTGCAAATCATAAAGACGGTCTATGCTTTCGGAAAGTTGATCTTCTTCTTCATCCGTCAACATATGAGATTCCCTTAATCGAGTAATATAATCCTTTACAAAGCGGTTGCGGGAAACTTCCCCGGACCAAAGTTTACTGATATTGGCTATGTACTCGGGATCTCGCTGGATCGCCGCGTCAGCAACCTCAAACCGTGCATCACGTGGACGAAAGGCTATATGGATATGTCTTTCTCTATAGTCCTTCGTAAGGATTGGTTGTCCCTTCAGCACAGCATAGAGCGAAGTCAAACGTTGCTGACCATCTACAATCAAAAGACGGGGGACTTTTGCCTGTTTTGAAACAGTACCGATTTGCCGGGTATTGTTCAAGTGTTCATTTGACCAAAACAAAAGGTAACCAACTGGAAATCCTTTATACATAGAGTCAAACAAATCTCGAACTTTAGTGGCCTCCCAAACAAATGGCCGCTGGATGTCCGGAAGTCCAATCTCCCCCTGCTCAATGTCATGAATGAGTTTCGCCAGTGAATAATCTACCTTTTTAAAAAGTGTCGCACTCATTGTTTACCTCCTTTCGAGAATTGGTGGGCTGTCTTATTTGGTCCATCAAATAGAAACGGGCTTATACCTGCATTAACAATCATCTTTAATATCTTACAATTCTTCCCAATTTATTTTCGCACTTGAAATCCTTGCATATTATTTAATCTGATCAAAAAGCTAGGCTGAAGTATATGTGAAAGTGAGAATCGATATGAGTGAATAAGAAGATAAGAGGTATGCTACCTCAACATCATTTGTCCCTTACTAAGCTGGTGAATAAACTGCAGGTTAATATCTGCCAGATGGATTTTACCCCGAACAGTATTGAAATTCACGTGAACACTTAAAAAGTTTGGTGAGTTACGATAAAGTTGGGAATTAGTTGTTAGAAGTGGTTTGAACCCGGGAAACTAAAAAAATTTAGAATGAATGCAAAATATTTTTGATTAAAATTGATAGTATAAGACCAAGAATACCCGAGGTCGTTTAATATTCGAATATTATTACACCTCGTCTGAACAAGGACAAGATAACCATTTAATACATACATTGAGGAAAAATCCGCATATTTCTCATAATATTAGTCTATATCATCAAATATATCATTTGAATCAAAAATTTTGGCTTCATCGCTTCCATCATGCAATTCTAACCTTTAATCCTTACAATCATAAAACTTGTCCTTATAATCCTTCACAAAATATCTTTTTCCTTTTTGGATAATAGCATAGCCCTCCATTTCAAGCTGGAGCTTTTGGGCATCAATTCCACCAGGATATTTTTCGTTCAGCTCCCCGTCTTTTTTAAGTGTCCTCCAATAAGGTGTTTCATCCACACCCCTTTCGACCGAAGCATGCGCCGCAATATTGATAAAAATTCCGGCAGTTAACTGACAGGTATAATCAGCACCATGTTTTCGGGCCAAATAACTTCTGATATAGTCTGCGGTAATAACCTTCCCCTTTGGTACTTTTTTCATGATTTCATCATAGGCAAGAGGAGGAGCTATAAGCATTTTTGTGCCGCCAAACTTTAAAACAGCTTTAGGGTCAGTAATTTCGACAACTCTAGGCATATCCTTGCTG
>JAAZDI010000178.1 GCA_012512295.1 Syntrophomonadaceae bacterium | reverse complement strand
TGCCGCCACCCAACTCAGCTACCCGGCGGAGAGCCAGGTTCATGGCTGTTGGGTTCTGACCAAGAACTAATAAATCCATTGATCCATTATAAGAAGAAGCTAGGGCGTCCAGATTCTGGGCAAACCCGCGGATAATCCCGTGGGTTATTCGGGTGAATTCTTGCGTGATCAATACTCCACAACAGAGTCCGCTCCCGGCTTCTACTTGCAATCGGCCCTCTTGTCGAGTCAGACCTTCGGTACCGATTAGGATATCTCTTTTTCGGGTAATAACCGGGTTAACTAGATCTATTACCGGAAAGGTGTCTTGGCCGTCATCTGCCGGCAGCATCTGGATCGAATAAGGACGACGACTAGTTAGCTTTAGCGGGCTTAGACCATACTCAGTCCAGTTTATTGGACGGGTCGGCAGATAGTGTTTAACTTGAGCCCCGGACCGATCAACCACCAGCTGCCCATCGGCAAAGACTTGTTCTGGGGTTGGCTCTTCGAGGCTCGGGAGAACCAGGATGTCTGCCAGACGGCCAGGGGCAATGCCTCCGATTTCCGGGTCAAGTCCGTAGTAAACGGCCGGGTTTCGGGTTACCAGTTGGTAAGCCGTGACTGGATTGACGTTATTTTGCAGAGCGATACGAATCAGATAGTCAGCCGCTCCTCGTTTCATGTAACCCGGGGTCGGACAATCCGTGGTCATCATCATCCGTTCCCAGCTAACATGTTCTTGACTAAGCAGTCCACGCAGGATGTCAGGCAGATCGGGACGGAGAGAGGAATGACGAAGCGTGCTGTAGATTCCGACTTCCACCCGACGTAGCACTTCATCCGCTGTAACTGCCTCATGGCAAGCGGTGACGCCAGCAGCCGCGAGGGAGTTCAGGGTGTCCCGGGAAGCTCCCGGGGCATGACCTTCCGCTTTTTTCCCAAGGTTAAGTGTTTCGACCATCCAGTGCTGCATATTCTCATCCCCGGCCAAGAGGGAAGGCCAATCCGTAAGTTCACCGACCTGGAGGAATAAAGGGTGGTTAATTAGGCGACTGATATTTGGCTTAGTATATTTAGCCTTTTCTTCATGGGTAAAGTTTTGGGGGTCAAGACGAGCACTCCAAAGCATTTTTATCGGCAATTCAACTAGGTTTTCAACTAACTTTATCAGCTCATCTATTTCCATGATTCCTAGCAGGATAAGATTGTCGTTAATCGAGCAGGTTGTCCCATGGCTCAGAACGTGTTTGGCATAACTAACTGGGTTGTAAAGCTGAAAAGGGTGCCCGTGCGGTTCGATATATCCCGGAGCCAGAATTTTACCAGAGACATCAATGAACTTGGTTTGTGGTCCTAACATTTTATCTGATGATCCGACATAAGCAATCCGTTGACCACTGATCGCTACATTGGCTGGACGTACCACTCCGCGATAGACATCAATAATATTTGCTCCGGCTAGATATAAGTCAGCCGGTTTTTCGCCCCGGGATACATCGATTAAGTTAGCCATTATTTGGTTGGTCCAGGGTCTGATCCTTCCTCGACTCATGTTGCTTAGCCTCACCTTACCAAGATTTTTTAATCAAGGATACTACTGGTTATAGGATAAAGCAATATCTATCTAACCCACATTTGGCATCATTAATATTTAACCGCTTATATCAAGTCTGTTAAGATTTGCCCAAAAAAGTAAAAACCCCGAAAGGCGTTTTTCTGTAATGCTTTTTTATTTAGCTTTGAGAACATAGCACTGCACTTATGATATTTTGGACTTTCAATGAGACTAAAAAACTAAGTTGAGGGAAACTTACAGATGAGAAGTCCAAAACAAAAGAACAACCCTCGTGACGGTTGAAGGAGGTAAGACTTTGGCAGATAAAAAATTCCGTTTTTCCCCTCGACCCAATCGGGCCGCTGAAATAAACTGGCGTGAGTGGGGAGCCGAGGCTTTTGCCGAAGCTGAACGCGACGCTAAGCCAATTTTGCTGGCAATTAGTGGCGTTTGGTGTCACTGGTGCCATGTGATGGATGAAACCAGTTATTCTGATCCGGAAATTATCGATTATTTAAACCAAAACTATATCCCCATCCGGGTGGATACGGATAGGCGGCCCGATATTAATGAACGGTATAACCTGGGTGGTTGGCCGACAACAGCAATCCTGAATGCTCGCGGTGATTTACTGACCGGGGGGACCTATATCCCGGCGAAAGATATGAAGCTGTTCCTGCGCAAGGTTCTTCGGGCTTATCAGGATAATCGGGCTTTTCTCGAGTCCCCAGAAACGATGGCTGAGCCAATTGAGGACCAAAAAGACGAACCAATTGGAGAACTCTCAAGGGAAATCTGGGATGATGTTGCTCAGATGACTTTGCAGGATTACGATGAATTGCACGGAGGGTTTGGGAGGCAGCCCAAGTTTCCTATGCCGGACGCGCTGGAACTGGCGATAAACGCCTATCACTCCACCATGGATGAGCGGTGGAAGAAGGTATTCTCGTATTCTTTGAATCGGATGGCCAGCGGGGGAATGTATGATCAGGTGGAAGGAGGATTCTTTCGTTATTCAACTACCCGGGACTGGTCTATCCCGCATTTTGAAAAAATGTTAGAGGATAACGCTCTTTTGCTATTGAGATTAACTGAGGCCTTTCAAGTTACCCGGGAGCCTTGGTTTGAGCAGGTTGCCCGGGATGTAATCCGCTATTTGGAGAATAACCTATATCTGCCGGAATGGCAGGGTTGGGCTGGTTCTCAGGATGCTGATGAAGAGTATTATCAGCAGGACTTTGAGGGACGAAAAAAATTAACCCCACCCTTTGTAG
>JAAZDI010000014.1 GCA_012512295.1 Syntrophomonadaceae bacterium | reverse complement strand
TCACCTTCAATCTTAACCGCCGTATTCAATTTTTGGCAAAGGTTAACTATCTGCTTCATCAGTTTTTCTTGTCGTTTGTCAGTTGCCCACTGGGGTTGCGATTGATTAATGAAGACTGGCCGAACGCGAGCCTTCTGCACTCCATTATGATCTAGTTCTGCTTGCAGCACCAGACCTTCCCGGGTTGATTCAGACCAGTTCTGGTCAAAGATAAAGTTTCCCAGGCTGTAGGCGATCAATTTATTGTGGTATACCTCCAGTCCTTGCAACCAGTGCGGATGGTGGCCCAAAATCAGATCCACGCCCTCATCAATTAGACGATAAGCCATCTCACGCTGGGCTTTACTTGGCTGATCCACGTACTCGACGCCCCAATGCAAGGAAACCACCACCAAATCTACTTGCTGCCGGACCGCTCGGACATCCTCTAGGATATCATTCAAAACCATCGGGGCTACTCCTGGCAGATCCTTGGTCGCCCGATGAGCCCGAGGGTATTTTTGACTGAAATAGATATCAGCAAAATCACTATAAGCTAGAAAAGCAATCCTGATACCGTTCTGTTCGATGATTACCGGTTGCCTCGCCCGAGTAATATCAGCTCCAGCGCCAGTCACTTTTATACCAGACCCGGTAAGCTGTTCAATTGTTTCCAACAATGCCGGCGAATCATAATCCAGGGCATGGTTATTAGCCAGGCTGACTACATCAAACCCGCCTAGCTTCAAAGACTCTATTGCAGAAGGCTTGGCGCGGAAACAGATCTGTTTTCCAGGGAGGGGTTGGCCGCTTTCCGCAATGGGGCTTTCCAGATTGGCAAAGGTGATATCTCCTTCTGCTAAGCTAGGCCCCAAAAGTTTTAAAGGATAATCCTGGCCATTAGTCTCAAGCAAGCGTCCGACATGGCGGGCGAGCATGATATCACCAACCGCATTAAGGGTAACCGTATATTTGGGTACTGGCCGTATTTGTTCCGGTTCTGGCGGAGTATTCTCATTCACCACCGGATCCTTTTTCAATAATAAACTAAAATCAACAGCCCCGGCTATGTATAAGCCAATCAGGGAACCTGAAAAAAACAGAACTACTAAAGTAATTAAGACTAAAGGCCGAATACTTAACCTCATCTGACCACTCCCTATTATTTCGATTATTATACTTTCGTCGTTCGACGCCAAATCCCTTTATTGCTGGTGCCTTGATGTTTAGCGTAGCTGAACAAGTTCACTCTAGAATAAATCCGCCAACCCAGGTATTTAGATACCCGGATTGGCGGTTCCGAAAGGATTTGGAAAACCTATAGGAGGATAAAGTAAGTTGGCCGATAAGTTATTTCCCCGGCAGTATTTTTAAAAGTTGCCGTGAGAGCTCGGCTAGATCTTGTTTTTGATGCTCGACAATTTGGTTAAGCAAACGGCGAACATCTGGTCTAGTGGCATATCTTATCTGCTTCTCATAAGTGGTAATCGCATCTGCCTCTAATTGGACCGCTCGAGTCAGATAATCTCTCGCTTTCGTTTTATCTACTGGTCTCGGACGCACCTGTCTAACTGGCGGCCCAAAAAACAGTCCTCTCTGCTGTTGACCTGGAGAACTCTTCTTCTTTTCCGGGGAATAATAATCTTTGGGCAACCAATCATCGTCAAATCCCTTGTCATCTGCTAAAGGATCTATTCTACTGATCATCGCCAGAATCATCTTGAAGTGTTTCGATTCCTCTAAAGCTTCCCGATAAAAAAATTCACCAAGACTGCCACCTAATTCTTCGGCAGCTTTAAAGTAGAAATCGATCACTCCCGCCTCCCAACTCAGGTCATCCCGTAATATATTAAGGTCAATTAAATGATTGACGCGCTGTTTGACCGGAGAATACTTTTCTTTTTGGTCGGGATACTCAAATCTAGTTTCATCCGACCCAATCGGCAGCTCATAATCGTCTGGCCATTGTCCTGCTTCCGGAAGTAAGGACCATTCCGGTTGTTGCTCCCAATCCATCCCCATGTCAACTTCCATATCATAAGGGGGTATTCTTACTGGCAATTCCGGGCCAAACCAGTCATCTTCCGGCCATTGTTGTTCGGGAACTCTCTGGCTCGGTGGAGCCTGAGTCGGCCTCAACTGCTTCGGTGGGGCTTGCGTCGGTCTTAACTGAGCCGGTGGTGCATACTCAACCGGCAGTTCCTGTCTCGGGTATTCTAGCTCAGGTAACTCTGGCCACGCCGGCATTTGCTTCGGTGGTGCCTGAGTCGGTTTCAACTGCTTTGGCGTGGCTTGCGTTGGCTTTAAC
>JAAZDI010000177.1 GCA_012512295.1 Syntrophomonadaceae bacterium | reverse complement strand
TTACAAGAGGATTACGATAATTTAGTTAAACTATTAGATGATAGTCCTTCGGAGAATGGATAAAACTAAGAGGGAGTGGATCCTCCGCTTGTTGGGTTGTAAACTGTTTCGCCGTCAGAGTAGTCGAGTTCCTTTGGGAGTAGCTTTGAGCTTTGCGCAAGAGCTTCAGAAATATCTTGAATCCCTTCCAGAGGTATTAAACGTCAGCCTCGCTGGAAGTGCTCGGCGCTGGAAGGAAACAGTAGGAGATATAGATTTAGTCGTCTCTACCCGAGAGCCGAATAAGGTGGCAGAGCAGTTTGTTAAGCATCCCCGGCTGAGCCATATTTTAGAACAGGCCTCGGATCGAATCCTGGCTTGTTCGCATCTGGGAATCAAGGTCGAATTGATTCAAGTTCCACCCGAGGAGTTTAACTTAACTGTTTTTCGGGATACCGGATCGAAAGCCCACTGGCTGCATCTGGAGCAAGTGCTGGCTGAACACGGAATTATCCCTGAGCTGGTTCAGGGCAGTTCCGTTGAGGAATTCGAAAAGGGGGTCTATGCGGCTCTTGGTCTGGCGTACATCCCACCAGAATTACGCGAGGATCAAGGTGAAATAGAAGCGGCTGTCCAGGGACAACTCCCACAATTAATAGAGCTTGGGGATATCAAGGGAGATTTGCACGTTCATACTAATTGGAGTGATGGGATACATACCTTGTCGCAAATGGCCGATGCGGCTCGGGCGCGGGGCTATGAATATATAGCCATTACTGATCATTCCAAATCGCTGCGGATAACGCATGGGCTTAGTGAAAAAAGGGTTTTAGAGCAGCGAAAATTAATCGATCAGTATAATCGGGAGCACCCTGATTTCCGAGTACTGGCTGGGATAGAAGTGGATATCTTGAGCAACTCAGCTTTGGACTATCCAGATGATTTTTTGAAAGATATGGATATCGTTATCGCCTCGGTGCATACCGGTTTTAAGCAAGATCAAGAACGACTTACAGAACGGATCTTAACCGCGCTAAAGAATGAACACGTCGATATTTTAGCGCATCCGACTGGCCGATTGCTGGGACGTCGAGCTCCTTATCCACTGGATCTGGAGGAAGTGCTTGAGGTGGCGGCAGCAACGCAGACGGCGGTAGAGATTAACGCCTCCCCGGACCGACTGGATCTAGATGCGGCGAACAGCCGATGCCTAATGGAACGGGGTGGTCTACTTGCCATAAATACGGATGCTCATGACTGTCGTCACTTGACAGATATGGAATTTGGCGTAATGACGGCTCGGAGGGGATGGGTAGAGAAAAATTCAGTAATAAACAGTTGGCCCTTAAAAAAACTCCAGCGATGGTTAAACAAAGGCAAATAAACTAGGACACTTTATTTGTCTTAGGGGTGGGAAGTCATTGGTTAAAAATAACCGACTCTGGTTGATGGTTGGTGTAGTATTCTTTGGGGCGTTTTTTCTCTTCGTTCAGTCCTGGTTTGATTCAAAGAAGAGCATTAACCAATTATTAGGATTCGTCTCAAGTGATACTATATCTTCGGTCGTGACAAATGAGAATAAGACGGAGGAGTCTGTCCAGAAAATTTATTTAAATCAGACTGAACCAACAGTGCTAAAAGCAAATCAATTAAATCGCCTAATTACCCTAGAAGCCACTTCAAAGGTAGCCCTGATTCGTTTGGAAGATGTTGGACCCGGCGGGAAATATGCTACTTTAGAGGATTTAGGAAGGCTTAGGGCAATTGTAGATTATCTTTATGCGGAAGGCATTCCGTTTCAAGACGTTGCCGTTATTTCTTATAATCCTCGTCTTCCTCGGTACTGCAGCCAGATCTCTCAAACAGTCTGGTTGAAACTGCCTGAGGATTTTAGGGAGTTTGTGCCATTAGCCGGGGACTTTAATGGTGATGCTCAAGATGATCTGGTGTTTTACAGTCGTCATGAAGGTAGCTGGTGGACAGCTCTCAGTAAGGGAGATAAGTATTCTTCACCGGAACTCTGGTTGATGGACTGGGGTCGGGGAGAAGGCTGGACCCCTCACATCGGTGATTTTAATGGAGACGGGAAAAGTGATCTGTTGCTATATTCACCGAAATATCAAACTTGTCAGATCGCTCTGGCAGAACAGAAAAACTTTAAGCCTCAATCAGATCTTTATAGAGAGATAATCTCTAATAGCTCTTTGGCGATTGGCGATGCCAATGGTGATAATAAAGATGATCTCTATTTCTTTAATCCTGCGCGAGGAAAGGCTCAAGTTGCATTAAGTCAAGGGCAAACTTTTACTGAACCGCGGACCTGGCTAGAGGGCTGGATCACTGGCGACGAATTGCTCGTCGGAGATGTCAACGGGGATTCGCAGACAGATATAATTCTGCGCAGTCAAGATAATGGGACCTACTTTATCGCAGTTTCAGCAGATGATCGCTTTATTCCCCAAACCCGTATTTATGGACCATGGGCGGCTGGAACCCATCGAAGAGTTATGTTGGCGGATTTCGACGGTAATGGTAAGGATGATTTAGCTTCCTGGTATCAATCGGCGGTATCTGGTAAAGTCTTGGTCGATATAAGCTATAGTTTTCAAAGCTAGTAGTTAAGCACTGAGACATATAACAACAAAAAACCAATGGTTGTTAATAGTCTTTTAATTACATTTAAAGGGGCCTTAAATTAAACAAAGGAGGTAGGTTTTTTATGAAGCTAAGGGAAATCTACGAGCGGGCGGTACAATTGGGCATCGAGGCTGATCCGAGAGGGCCAGAGGAGATTCAGCGTCTATTAGAACAGGTTAAAAAAGAATATACCGACTTAAAGGAAGAAGACAAACCCTTTTTCGATCGGGAACGGTTATTTAATCCCTACAGTGATACGCGCATCTTACATGGGGCTGACGATTTAGAGGTGCAGAGAATTCTTGCCGGGATTGATATGGAGATAGGCGAAGTAATGCTGGCTGACCGGCTTAGAGAAAAAGGTGTAGGGATTGATTTGATTATATCCCACCATCCGGAAGGAAAGGCCCTGGCCGCATTGCATGATGTGATGCATTTACAAGAGGATATGATGCATCAACTGGGTGTACCGATTAACGTGGCTGAGGGGATAATGGCCAGCCGGATTTCTGAAGTCCACCGCGGGTTTTTACCGGTAAATCATAACCGGGCAGTCAATGCCGCTCAAATCCTTGATTTGCCTTTTATGTGCGTCCATACCCCAGCTGATAACCTGGTCACGCGTTTCCTTAATCAATTATTTGCCGCGAAGAGTCCGCGGACCGTGGGGGATGTTGTCAAGATTCTGAAAGAGGTACCCGAATACCGGGAAGCCCGTAAGTCAAAGGCCGGTCCGGAGATAATCGTCGGCTCAGAGAAAAAACGAGCGGGTCAAATCTATGTCGATATGACCGGCGGCACCAGTGGTCCCGATACAGCTTACGAGAAGTTAGCCCGGGCTGGTGTTGGGACAATTGTCGCGATGCATATGCCGGAAAAACACCGAACTGAGGCCGAAAAACACCACATCAATGTCGTAATCGCCGGGCATATGGCCAGTGACTCCCTGGGGCTTAATCTATTTCTCGACGACCTGGAGCAACAAGGACTTGAGGTGATCCCCTGCTCTGGCCTGATTCGCGTATGCCGCAACTAACCAGAGGGACGGTTCTTCCGGCCGGTTTGACTAAAGCGGTTTTATCTGAATCGAAAGACTCCCACTCCTATCAGTGGGGGTTACCTTGTTTAAAGTTCAGGTTTAAAGTTCAGGCTTAAACTTTAGGTGGAGTAGAGTCTCCATCTGAAGCCTTGATGTTCAGCAAAGCTGAACGAGTTCACTGATGTTTAGCCAAGGTGAACTTAAGTTCACTGATGGTCTTGGCAGCCGTTGTTCACATGGAGGTTGTATATTATGGAGTGGGAGAAAAGAAATAGGCACTTTCTGGCCCCAGGTAACATTAACGATTCGCATAATAATCGGCCAAAGCTAAAGCCAGAATTGTTGGCGCCAGCCGGCGAGATGGCCGCCTTAAAAGCAGCGGTAGAAAACGGAGCGGATGCTGTTTATTTAGGCGGCAAGGCTTTTAGTGCCCGGGCTTCGGCTGCTAATTTCTCTCATTCCGAATTAATAGAGGCAGTCAAGTATGCTCATTTGCGCGGGGTTAAGGCTTATGTCGCGGTCAATACCCTGATCGATAACCAAGAGATGGCTGAGGCCCTAGAGTATGCCTTCTTTTTACACCAAATTGGTGTGGATGCTTTGATTATCCAGGATTTAGGTCTATTGTCTGTCTTGCGTCGGGTGTTACCGGAACTAAAGCTGCATGCCAGCACCCAGATGACCATTCATAATGCTGAGGGAGTTCGCTTTTTAGCTAAATGGGGGGTTGACCGGATCGTCTTAGCCCGGGAAGTCTCCCTGGCGCAAATTGCCCAAATTCACACTCAGACTAGCTGTGAACTGGAGGTATTTATTCACGGGGCCTTGTGCATTAGCTATTCCGGGCAGTGCCTGCTGAGCAGTTTTATTGGCGGGCGCAGCGGGAATCGGGGCCGGTGCGCTCAGCCCTGCCGCTTAGCCTACAGTCTGGAACCGGCCGGGACCGAATCCACAAAGCCCCCAGCTAAGGGTGAAGCAAGTCATTTGTTGAGTACCCGTGACTTAAACACCCTGGAGTTATTACCCCAGTTGGTCGAGGCCGGCGTTAGTTCTTTGAAGATTGAGGGCCGAATGAAACGACCTGAGTATGTTGCCACCGTGGTTCGGATCTATCGTCAGGCCCTGGACCGTCTGTTCAATAACCCGGCAGATTTTCAGGTTAACGCCGCAGAGAAACGCGACCTGGAGCAGATATTTAATCGAGAGTTTACTCCCGGTTATTTACTGGGTAATCCTGGGCGTGACTTAATGAGCCATCAGCGGCCTAATAACCGGGGTGTTTATTTGGGTCGAGTCATCCGCTATGACCGTCAAAGAAAGCAGGTCCGCATCAAATTGGAGGATACTTTGCGTTGTGGTGATGGCATTGAGATCTGGGTTACTAAAGGCGGTCGCCAGGGATTGACCGTGAATAAGCTGCTAGTCAATGGAACCCTGCGCGAAGAAGCTTATGCCGGAGAAGAAGCAATTATTGCTGGCGAAGCGGCGATGCACCCGGGTGATCGGGTTTTTAAGACTTATGATGGGCAACTAATGAGCCGGGCTCTAGAATCTTTTCGCCAAACCCAACGCCGGATTCCGTTGCGCGTGAAGGTTACAGCCGCAGTGGGGGAGCCGCTGGTCCTGGAAGCAGTAGACCC
>JAAZDI010000176.1 GCA_012512295.1 Syntrophomonadaceae bacterium | reverse complement strand
TGGTCCCAGCCGATAACAGCTGCCGGGCCCAAACAAAACGCGAGGTGGTGCAAGAAAATCAATAAGCAATAGCTGCAGCCTCCTAACTTAGATAATAGTTTTTGGATAAGGAATATTAAAAAATAATTGCTGATTAAAATTATTTTTAAGCAGATTGCTTGAGTAAGTTCATTTTAAATCCATAGTTTTTTCGTAAAAAACCAAAGCATACTGGCAGAAATAATCCCACTGCCTAAAACTATTACCCAAAATGAGCTTACATGCTCAGGCAACGGCAAGGGTACGTTCATCCCAAACAGCCCAGTGATAAAAGTTAATGGCATCATAATCGTCGAAATAATTGTTAAAACCCTAATTACTTCATTGGTTCGACCTGAAAGTACCGAAAAGAAGGAGTCCAGGGCGTTATTGACTAGATCTCTATAGGTATCTGTAGCATCAATTATTCGTTCCAAATGATCAGCCAGATCCATATAAAAAGGTTGATTTTCTGGTCGAACCGTAAAGGAATAGCGCCCTCCTACACTGGCGAATATTCGTCTTTGCGGTAAAACGACCTTGCGTAACAGCAAGGTTGTCCGTTTTAAGGACAAAATTTCATCAGTAATTTCCTGCGCTGGATTTATATATAATTCATCCTCTAATTCATCAATCCGTTCCCCAATTCGATCAATAATGGGAAAGTAGTCATCAACGATCGCGTCGACAATTGAGTAAATCAGATAGTCAGGTCCCCGATCCATTAAAGCATGGTGCTTCAAGCACTGCTTGACCACTTTTCCAACGGCAGCTAATGGACGTTTATGAATAGTGACAATATAATTCTGTCCCAGAAAAACATCTAATTCGGAAGTAGTGATCTCGTCTTCGCCTTCTTCATCATAATGAAGGGCGTGAAAGACGAAAAAAAAGTATCCGTCATATTTATCCACCTTGGCCCGAGGACTCAACTGAAGACAATCTTCAATGGCCAAGGGGTGAAAATTGAAGACCTTTCCGATATAATTTAGCTCTAAATCATCACAATTAAAGACATCTACCCAGAGTAAGTTTTCTGGAGAGGCGAGGTACTCGTCTTTGCGTCCTAAATCTACATCGGAATAGATTTTTCTTTCTGAATCCTCGTAGAAATATGTTTTGATCATAAAAATTTGCGCCCCCTTAGCGAGGGTTGGCAACTCGGTGGTTAAAAGCAACCCTCCACAGGCTTTCTATTAAAGTTTCAAAGCAATCTTGCCCTTGATAATCGGGTATCGGATCGATTTCAACCACCCCCTTTACTAATGGTACGTTAGTATTATAACACTATAATCTTCAACAACCAAAGGACCTTTGGATTTTCGTAAAAAAGGCAAGAATAGTTAGTAGGCTAGTAAAAAACTGCAATATATAACCTCAGGATAATAAGGAGTAATCATGTTTAAGGTCTGTAAGTGGATTGGTCGAATCTTTATAATCTTTTTTCTTATAGGCATATTCAATATTGTATTATTAAATATTCCTGGCTGTAGTTGGGGTGTTCTTCCAGCTCCACGCCTTCCTTTTCCCGCCCAAATATTTGATGTAAATGGCCAGTTAATTGGTTCTATAGATGAAGAGAATAGAGAAGAAGTAGCTTTGGAAGAAGTAGCCCCCTTCTTTCTGGAAGCAATTGTAGCCATTGAAGACTCTCGGTTTTACGAACATAACGGGATCGACTTTCGAGCGGTTATAAGAGCTCTGGTAACTAATTTTAAAAAAGGGCGGATAGTCGAAGGCGGAAGTACGATTACCCAGCAAACAGCCAAAAACCTCTACCTTACACCTGAACGAACTTGGAATCGAAAAATCAAAGAATTATACTATGCGATGCTACTAGAAAATCAACTAACAAAACAGGAAATCTTGCAGCTTTATATCAACCAAATTTATTTTGGCCATGGTGCTTATGGCGTACAAATGGCGGCGAGAACTTTTTTTAATAAAACAGCCAACAATCTCACAGCAGCAGAGTCGGCTCTGCTGGCTGGACTTACCCGCTCGCCGCGAAATTATTCACCTTTTCTCAATCCAGAGTCAGCCCGGGAGCGACGGAATGTGGTCCTTAATCGAATGGTAGAATTAGGCAAGTTATCAGCCATAGAGGCTGAACAAATCAAAAAAGAACCAGTTCAGGTGGTCAATCAGGAACGGCCTTCCCCTAGGGCTGCGTATATAATTGATGAAATAAGAGAGTACATCATTACCAATTATCCTGATGGAGCATCGATGCTTAATAACGATGGACTGGCTATATATACGACTATTGATTTACAAATGCAGGAAGCGGCCGAAAAAGCTTTTACAAATGGACTTGCTCATTTAGATAGTGAGTTAAATGGGGCCTTAGTTGCCATCGAGCCGATGACCGGACACATTAAGGCCATGTTAGGGGGGCGTAATTATCGTCAAAGTAAATTTAATCGGGCTTTCCAGGCGAAGCGCCAACCGGGTTCGGCTTTTAAACCTTTTGTTTATACCGCTGTTATTGATTGGGGTTATACTCCAGCCAGAATGGTCCAGTGTGAGCCAGTGGCTTACCCACAACCAGATGGGACCGTTTATGCACCAAAAGACTTTAGTAAATCGCCATATCACTACTGCGGTTTAACCTTGAAAGAGGCCCTAATGGTCTCTGATAACGTTATTGCCGTTCGCCTAAATCAAGAAATTGGCCCTTCAACTACAATAAAATATGCCGAACGGATGGGAATCCAAAGTGAACTGGGGCCTTATCTCTCTCTAGCCCTGGGCACCTCAGAGGTTACTCCTTTGGAAATGGCCGCTGCTTTCAGTCCATTGGCCAGTGGTGGTTACTACGCTGAACCCACTCTCATCCTACGCATAACAAATCGCGCCGGCCAGGTTCTTGAACAAGCCCAAACTAGGCCCCGAGCAGTTTTAGACGCGCGAACTGCCTACATCATAACTGATATGCTGCAGGGTGTATTACAGCCAGGTGGGACCGCAGCTCATCTCGCTCCTCTAGTCGGTCGACCAGCTGCCGGTAAGACCGGCACAACCCAGGAACGCCGAGATGCCTGGTTTGTCGGCTATACACCAGAACTAGTAACTGCTGTCTATATAGGGTATGATCAACCGGATCGTCCAGTTGGAGTAGGAGGGAGTGTTGCTGGCCCTATTTGGGCTAACTTCACCCGGGAGGCCCTAAAAACTAAACCGGTCCGTTATTTTACCCGCCCCCCAGGCATAGTTATGTCCGAAATATGTGCTGAAAGTGGCGCTAAAGCAACCTTTAACTGTCCCCGGCGTCTTTCAGCCGCCTTTCGTGAGGGAACCGAACCGCTTATTGATTGTTCGATTCACCCTACTTTCGAAAACCAGACAGTACCCCTGCCAAACCCCGGTCTTTTCCCTTAGCGTACAATAACTCAGATGGTTGGGAATAAGCCAGAAACATTACGTATTTTTTCAAGTAAGGGGCAGGAATTTTAGTTTCCTTGTCGAAAACAACGAAAGAACTAGTAACGAGTTGGCGGATACAAGTTGTTAGTAGCTGGCAGGGGGTGAACTTTTGGAAACTGATTGGGGATTTGTTTTTTCTGTTGTTATTCAAGGATTTGGTGCGGTTGTCTTAGTCCTTTTAATTTTGATGTTTGCCTTAATGGGGGCTTCAAAAATTATCCGTTGGCTGGAACGCTATACTTCCGAATGAGGTTTAGGACCAGTTCTAATCTATAATAAGCCTGTAAACGCGAGGAGTTTTCCTCGTTATTAGTTTTCCTTAGTTTATTAAAGAGGATTTAATTATTAATGAAGCTTTTCCCAGATAAGAGTTTATGGTAAAAATTTTTGTTAAAAATTTTTTGGGTAGCAGGAATTTTCGAAATTGTGTCTAATATTATATACATAGATACGGTAAGTAAAATTTTTAATTAATATACCCTCCTTCACTACATTGCCTCCTTTCCAGGGGGTTCTTTTTTGTCTTATTACTAGCTTACTTTTCCTTATATATCAGTCTTGACGGCAGGAAATATTCTGGATAATGTCGATGTAGGGTTCGTGAATTTAAGGGTCTACCTGTTTAGGCTATGTTTTAAACCTGGGGACTAATCGTCACAAACCTCCTAAGCATATAACATATAATATAAAAAAGGTGCCAGATCAAACGCACTCTTTTTTGTAGTTATATATCTAATACTGAGCTCATAATACTTCGGGAGTACGGGGCCAATCAGAGGTTAAAACTCTTCAGGAAAGGATGACATGAATGAAAAAAAAGCTGCAAGTATCTTTGGATCAGACAAGACATCGCTGTGATTATACCCAGTTTGAGTTTGAAACTACTGAACAGGTATTACCCCTCCACGATTTTATGGGTCAAGAAAGAGCTAAACGAGCCATCGAATTTGGTTTGCAAATTGAGAGCCATGGCTACAATATTTTTATCACTGGCCCTGGGGGAAGCGGAAAAACCTCATTTGCCCGCAAAGTAATAAACGAGTTTGCAGCTAATAAACCACAGCCTAATGACTGGCTATATGTGTATCATTTTAAACAACGGGAAAAACCAAGAGCTCTTTGTCTTCCTCCCGGATGGGGGTCAAAATTAAAAAACAGTATGTCAAGCTTCATTGAAGAACTGAAAAAAGAAATACCCCGTGTTTTTGGTGGGGAAGAGTATGAAAAGCTTAAAGGAAAGATACTGGAAAAGTTTTATGCCCAAACAAATGAAATCTATCAAGAATTAGAAGAATTTGCCCGAGGTGAAGATTTCGCCATCACAAAAACAAGCAATGGGTTAGCTAGTGTTCCTCTAATTAATGGACAGCCGGTAAGTGAAGAAGAATACGAAAACCAGCCAGATGAAATCAAAGAGAGTATCAAGGAACGTAACCGTCGAGTTCAAGAAAAAATGAATGAATCAATGTGGCGTTATAAAGAACTTGAACGGCATACGAAAAACCGAATAAGCAAGCTTGAACAAGAGGTGGCCCATGAGACAATTGGCCCGTTAATCAATGAGATCAAGTCAGAATTCGAACATTTCCCCGAGGTTGTTGAGTATCTAGAAGAAGTCGAAAATGATTTGGTTGAAAACCTTGACATCTTTTTTGAGAAAGAAGAATCTCAAAATCCGGCTGCTATTTTTAAACGGTTAGCTCGCCAAAACATTTTTTATCGATACCAGATTAATTTACTCGTTGATAACTCGGAGTTAAAAGGAGCGCCAGTGATCGAAGAAAAAAATCCTACTTTTGGCAACCTTTTTGGGACTATTGAATATGAAGGAGAATTCGGGGTTCTCTCAACTGATTTTACGAAAATAAAAAAGGGAGCTATTCATCAGGCTAATGGAGGCTATTTAATTTTACAAGCAGCGGATGTTTTAAAGAGTGGTATCATTTGGGATACCTTAAAAAGAATCTTGCGTAATCGAGAAGTTGTTATTGAGAGTGTTTTTCGTAATCTTAATTTAGGCGGGGCAGTTACTCTCGATCCCCAGCCAATTCCGATCAATGTTAAAGTTATTCTAATTGGGGAACCATACCTTTATCATTTACTTTACACTTATGATGAAGATTTTCGCAAATTATTTAAAATTAAAGCAGATTTTGATACTGAAATAGATCGAACTCGGGAATATATGGAAAAGTATTCAAGTTTTATCAGCCAAGCTTGCTACCGAGATAATCTTAAACATTTTGATCGAACTGCTGTGGCTCGAGTGATTGAGTATAGTTCGCGTTTAGCAGAAGATCAAAATAAACTTTCAACATTATTTAATCAAATTGGAGAAATAGTAATTGAAGCGGCAACCTGGGCCACTATTAAAGATTCTGAGTTTGTTACTGCGGAACATGTGGATATGGCGATAAAGGAAAAGAATTATCGTTCTAATCGCCTTGAATTGAAAATTCAGGAATTGATTAAAGAAGGCACTCTGATGATCGATGTTGAAGGAATGGTTGTTGGACAGGTAAACGGGCTGGCTGTTTATAGTCTAGGAGACCATACCTTTGGGAAACCAAGTCGAATTACAGCCAAGACTTTTATGGGGGGAAGAGGCGTAATCAACATTGAACGTGAATCCAGAATGAGCGGGCAAATCCATGATAAAGGGGTTTTGATCCTAAGCGGCTATCTAGGTGGTCAGTATGCTCAGGATAAACCCTTGGCCCTCTCCGCTAGTCTTACTTTTGAACAGTTATACGGCGGCATAGAAGGAGACAGTGCTTCGAGTGCCGAATTATTTGCCCTTCTTTCCAGTCTTTCTGGTCTGCCTATTGATCAGGGGATTGCGGTTACTGGTTCAGTCAACCAACGGGGCGAGATTCAACCAGTTGGCGGGATTAATTATAAGATTGAAGGATTCTTTCGGGTTTGTCGGGAACGTGGGTTAAACGGCCGACAAGGTGTCATTATCCCTAAACAAAACCTGAGAAACTTGATGCTTGATGATGAGGTTGTTCAAGCAATAAGCGAAGGGAAATTTCATATTTGGGCAATCAATCACGTTGATCAGGGAATAGAAATCTTGACTGGAGTACCAGCTGGCACAAAGCGGAAAGATGGGAAGTTTCCACCTGGGACCGTTCATTATTTAGTTGATAAACAGCTAAAAGCTTGGGCACGCAAAAGTCGTCCTAGAT
>JAAZDI010000013.1 GCA_012512295.1 Syntrophomonadaceae bacterium | reverse complement strand
CGTCAAGGATATCTTCGGTGGCCGGATTTCCCCATTACTGTTGAATTTTATTTGTCTCTTGATTGATAAAAAAAGAGAAGCCTACTTGGAACAGATTCAACTTCAGTATGTGGAAATGGCTAATAAGGCCCGGAATATACTGGATGCCACTGTTACCTCAGCCATTGAGTTGTCGCCGAAGGACCTCAAAGGCCTGCAGGCCCGTTTAAGCGAATTAACCGGGAAGAATGTCCGGTTAAAGACCATGGTCGATCCCAAGTTAATTGGCGGACTGGTAATCAGAGTTGGTGACCGGGTAATTGACGGCAGTATCACCAAACGGTTACAAATGCTTAAATCTAATCTTAGTAAGGCACAGTTGCGGTTTAGTTGATAGGCTTACCGGAATATGGCCATAAGAGTCAAGGAAGGTAGGGGTGAACGAACAAGATGAGTATCCGACCAGAGGAAATAAGTGCTATTTTGAAACAACAGATAGAGCGCTATCTGGCGGAGGTTGAGGTTTCCAACGTCGGCACCGTAATTCAGGGCGGTGACGGTATCGCTCGCGTATACGGGGTACAGAACGCGATGGCCGGCGAACTTTTAGAGTTCCCCGGCGGTGTCGTCGGAATGGTTCTAAACCTGGAAGAGGATAACGTTGGTGCGGTGCTTTTGGGGTCTGACCGCCTTATTAAAGAGGGTGACGAAGTAAGAAGTACCGGCCGGATTATGTCTGTGCCAGCCGGTAAAGCCATGATCGGGCGGGTAGTTAACGCTCTGGGAATGCCGGTTGACGGCAAAGGACCAATTGCCACAACCGCTTATAGGCCGATTGAAAAGATTGCCTGGGGCGTGGTCTATCGGAAATCCGTGCATCAACCGATGCAAACTGGTTTAAAAGCGATTGACTCCATGGTGCCGATCGGACGGGGTCAACGGGAATTAATCATTGGTGACCGCGGTACTGGTAAAACCGCCCTCGCGGTTGATACGATTATTAACCAAAAAGGCCAGGATATGATCTGTATCTACGTCGCCATCGGCCAGAAACAATCGACTGTGGCGAACGTGGTGAGCAAACTGGAAGAACACGGCGCGATGGACTACACGATTGTCGTGGCTGCGACTGCTTCCGAACCAGCTCCGCTGCTCTACTTAGCACCATACGCTGGGGTGGCGATTGCTGAAGAGTTCATGGAAAATGACCATGCGCACGTTCTGTGTGTCTATGATGATCTATCCAAACACGCGGTTGCCTATCGTGAGTTGTCCTTGCTCTTAAGACGTCCTCCTGGACGGGAAGCTTACCCAGGTGACGTATTCTATCTGCACTCCCGTTTATTGGAGCGGGCCTGTAAACTGAATGATGACTTGGGAGCTGGTTCAATTACCGCGCTGCCGATCATTGAAACCCAAGCCGGCGACGTTGCTGCTTACATTCCAACGAACGTTATTTCGATTACTGACGGCCAGATCTATCTGGAGAGCGACCTGTTCTATCAAGGTCAGCGGCCAGCGATTAACGTTGGTTTGTCCGTATCCCGCGTGGGTGGTGCGGCTCAGATCAAGGCTATGAAACAGGTTGCCGGACGTCTCCGTCTTGACTTGGCCCAGTACCGCGAGCTGGCAGCCTTTGCCCAGTTCGGCTCAGACCTGGATAAAGCCACTCAGGCACGTCTGGCTCGGGGTCAGCGAACCACGGAAATTCTGAAACAGGGTCAATACGTCCCGATGAAAGTCGAAGAACAGGTTGTATCTATTTATGCGGCAGTTAACGGCTACTTGGATGATATTGAGGTAGAGAGGATTCAAGCTTTTGAAGCTGAATTCCTAAAATATTTGCGTTCCAGTCATCCCGAAATTCTAAAGAGTATTGCCGATACGAAAGAGATTACGAAGGATAACGAGGCTGCCTTGGGTAAGGCGATTCAAGAGTTCAAGACAATATTTGTGGCTTAGGTGGTGAAGCAGATTGGCGGGAGGAAGGGATATTAAGCGGCGGATCCGCAGTGTTAAAAGCACCCAGCAGATCACCGGAGCCATGGAAATGGTAGCGGCGGCCAAGTTAAGACGCGCGCAAGAAATGGCGGTCATGGCCCGCCCGTACGCTGATCAAATTGGAGAAGTGCTTGATCACCTACTGAAAGCCGAAGGGGAATTACAACACCCGCTAGCGACCGCACGGCCGGTTAAAACGGTTTGTTTACTGGTTATTACCGCGGACCGTGGTTTGTGTGGGGCGTATAATACGAATATTATTCGTCGAGCAGTTCAGAGCGGACGCGATATACCGGAAGGTGCCGAGCTAGCAGTAGTGGCGGTAGGCCGCAAAGCACGTGATTACTTCAAAAAACGTGATTATAATGTCCTGGGTGAATTTGTTAACCTGGGCGATAATCCCAACTTCGTGCAAGCCCGTGAGATAGCTCAGTTTGTAGTAAATCTATTTTTAGAAGAAGTGGTAGATGAAGTTCGGTTAGTTTATGCCGAATTCATAACCGCTCTGCAGCAGATACCGCGAGTGCGGCATTTACTGCCGTTCCGAATCAACGAAGATGAAGACGAAGAAAAGAAGCAACTAATTATCCGGACCGACTACATTTACGAGCCTGACCCGGATACGTTAATGAATGCCATTCTGCCCAAGTTCATTGAGACGCAAGTGTACCGGGCATTGTTAGAGAGCAAAGCCAGTGAGCAAGGAGCGAGAATGACCGCTTTGGGTGCAGCGACGGATAATGCTAAGGAAATGATTGACACCCTTACTTTATCCATGAACAAGGCTCGTCAAGCAGCGATTACCAAGGAACTGCTCGAAATCGTAGCGGGCGCGGAAGCCCTGAAGAGGTAAAAGGGGGAATTTGGAGAGATGAGTCGGAATGCAGGAACTGTGGTTCAGGTTATCGGCCCGGTTGTGGACGTCGAGTTCCCCGCCGGTCAGTTGCCTGACCTGTTAAACGCGATTAAGATTCGCAGCGAGGACCAACCCGCTGGCATAGGAAATGAAAATATTAAGATTGACCTGACCATGGAGGCAATGCAGCATCTGGGCAATAATACGGTCCGTTGCGTGGCACTTTCCTCAACCGATGGTTTGATGCGGGGAATGACCGCTATCGATACCGGTCAGCCCATCGCGGTACCAGTCGGTGAAGGTACCTTGGGCCGGATTTTGAACGTGCTAGGTGAGCCGGTTGATGAAATGGGCCCGGTTAAATCTGATGTAACAGCACCAATTCACCGGCGGCCACCGGAACTAGTTGAGCAGAGTACCCAGAAAGAAATGCTGGAAACCGGGATCAAAGTTATTGACCTGATTTGCCCCTATTCCAAGGGAGGAAAGACCGGTTTGTTTGGTGGAGCCGGCGTGGGCAAAACAGTTATCATCATGGAACTAATTCGAAACATCGCTTATGAGCACGGCGGATACTCGGTCTTCGCCGGCGTGGGTGAGCGGACTCGTGAAGGGAACGACCTCTGGAATGAAATGAAAGAATCTGGCGTTTTGGATAAGTGCTCCCTGATTTATGGTCAGATGAATGAGCCGCCCGGAGCCAGAATGCGGGTTGGCCTGACTGGTTTGACCATCGCTGAATACTTCCGGGATGTCGGCGGCCAGGACGCGCTGATCTTTATCGACAACATTTTCCGTTTCAGTCAGGCTGGTTCCGAAGTGTCGGCTCTGCTCGGCCGCATGCCTTCTGCCGTGGGTTATCAACCAACTCTGGCGACAGACATGGGTAACCTGCAAGAGCGGATTACTTCAACGAAAAAAGGATCAATTACCTCTGTGCAAGCAGTGTACGTACCGGCGGACGACTTAACTGACCCGGCCCCGGCGACTACCTTTGCGCACTTAGACGCCACGACCGTTCTATCTCGGCAGATTGCTGAGTTGGGCATTTACCCGGCGGTGGACCCGCTGGATTCAACCTCACGGATTTTGGACCCCTTAGTTGTTGGCCAGGAACATTATGAGGTAGCCCGGGGCGTCCAGAAGATTTTGCAAAAGTATAAGGACCTCCAGGATATCATCGCTATTCTAGGAATGGACGAATTGAGTGACGAAGATAAACTGATCGTGGCCCGGGCGCGGAAAATTCAACGGTTCCTGTCCCAGCCGTTCCACGTGGCGGAGCAGTTTACTGGTACACCAGGAAAATTTGTCCCCGTAAAAGAAACCGTTCGCGCTTTCAGAGAGATTCTCGAAGGCAAGCACGATGATCTGCCAGAAGGTGCATTCTATATGGTTGGCGGTATCGATGAAGCGGTTGCCAAAGCTAAGGAAATGGAGGGTTAATCCATGGACGGCAAGGAATTCCGTTTGGAGGTGATTACCCCTGAGCGGCAGGTGATCGGTGAGGAAGCGGAATTTCTAGTAGCTCCGGCCTGGACCGGTGAAGTCGGGATCTTAAAAGATCACGCCCCACAAGTAGCTGCTTTAAAAATTGGTGTAATGCGCTTTACCGTTAACGGACAAACCCGGCATGTTGCCATCAGTGGAGGAGTGCTGGAGGTTACCGAAAACAAGGTAATGGTTCTGGCAGATACCGCAGAAATGGGATCGGAGATAGACGTTGAACGAGCCAAAGCGGCTAAACAAAGAGCAGAGGAACGCTTAAGGGATCGCCAGGATGATATAAACATTCTGCGGGCACAATTGGCTCTAGAACGTGCTCTGAGCCGTATTAAAGCCTACGAGGCAGAAATTGGCGCCGGGTACCAAAAGCACTAGAAAATGACGTTACCTCAATGAAAGTTAATATGAAACGAGAGCTATACCGAAAGCCGAGGGAGATTCCCTCGGCTTTTAATTGTTCCCCGGGGTTGATTCCGTTCATTTATCGAGGTTAGGGGTTCTGGGTTTCCGCAGTTTTTATTGTGCCTCGGGACGAAGGGACAAGTTTGTTGTCCCACCCTGTTTAGTTGTGGGAAGAATTCTTCGCTTCGCTCAGAATTAGTTACGCGTCGTCTACACCTCGAAGCTCCCATGTTCAGCAAAGCTAGACGAGTTGACGTTCCTTCCCAGTCAAGTCTGCTGCCCAATCGACAAACAAGTCTGAACCTCCCCATGGCTAAAGTTATCTATACTCTTAACGAGAGAGCCTGTTAAAATAAGGCTCTCTCATTCTTTATATATTCACAACGTATATTTTGTTTCCTTATAAGAGGCAACAACTCAATCTT
>JAAZDI010000175.1 GCA_012512295.1 Syntrophomonadaceae bacterium | reverse complement strand
TTGCAGTCATTTGGATAATTAGTAAAAAATTGACCATTCCTTATAGCTTCTTTAATTTTCATTCGTGGTTGTGCCTGGTCGGGCATGGGCAGTTAACAAAAAAAGAACACGGAACGCTCAGGATGATATCTGTCCGCGATTTTTCAGCGGTGGTTGTGCCTTACGGGCCGGGGTAAGTTAACAATTAATCAAGCCCTGCGATTTGCTTTTGTTTTATAATGAATATTTATTAATGTATTGGGTTTACTAGTCCGGTCGGAGGCAGGCTTTATCGTCTTATTTCGATCATGATACGCCGGATCATGATGATTAGAATCACTTTCCGGAAAAGATTGGCTAGTTGATGATCGCTGGGGAGAATCAACTAGGGTGATGCTGTTTAAGAGCATCTCTTTGGAATAGTTTATATATTTTCCGATTCTTAGACTAGAGCGGATTTCTGCTCTTGGAATTACCACGGTTGTTTCGTGTGGTTTAGCGGGTTCGTGTATCCGTGTAAAAAAAAGACGAAGCTCCCCTAGTGAAAGGCGTATTTGGCTAGTCAAAAATGAATCCGAGTTTAATTTATTGTTTTTGATTACTTGTTTAAATCCCCACTTGGAAGGGGGATTTCTTTTTTTGTCTTTCGGTTCAAAGATCAAGCTGACTCAACCCTCCCTTGTGAAAATTAGATCTAGAACATTCATGTATACTTGTGGTGTAAGATGAAATAGGTAGGAACCAGTTGGGCTCTGTCGAATATATAATATAGTAAAAAAACTGTTAGCCTTAAATGGTACTGTAGTATATTCATGAGGAAGGGTAGTGGGTGAATTGGCAATTAACCTGGCAGACCGCGCTCGGAGCATCAGTGCTTCACCAACTCTGGCAATCGATGCCCAGGCGAAAAAGATGGTCAAAGAAGGAATTCATATTATTAGTTTTGGAGTCGGAGAGCCGGATTTCGATACTCCAGAGCACATTAAATCAGCTGCTGCTCAAGCCCTGGCCAAGGGTTTTACGAAGTATACTCCAGTAGCCGGGATAGATGAGTTAAAAGAAGCGATTAAGGATAAATTAAGCAATGAGAATGGTTTGGATTACCAGACTAGTCAGATAGTAGTTTCTAATGGTGCCAAACATTCTCTTTTTAATGCCATTCAAGTCTTGATTAATCCGGGAGATGAAGTTGTTTTACCGGCTCCTTATTGGGTGAGTTACGCCGAAATGGTTAAGTTAGCCGGTGGGATCCCGCGGGTGGTTATCACTCGTGAGGAAAATGACTTTAAACTAACCCCGGCGGAACTTGAAGCGGTCATTAACCCTAATACCAAGCTGCTGATTCTAAATAGTCCCAGCAACCCGACTGGCTCGGTCTATAACCGAGACGAATTGCAGGCATTAGCTGAATGCCTGGTGAGACATCAACTAATAGTTATTTCCGATGAAATCTATGAGAAATTGGTCTACGATGAATTGGAGCACGTAAGTATAGCTTCTTTAGGCCCGGAGATTAAAGAATTGACTATTGTGATAAATGGAGTTTCCAAGTCGTATTCAATGACTGGGTGGCGAATTGGGTATGCGGCCGCACCAGACCCGGTGGCTAAAGCCATGGCGGATTTGCAGAGCCACGCGACCTCTAATCCTAATTCTTTTGCGCAATGGGGGTCCATAGAAGCAATTCGCGGTTCTCAGACCCCGGTAAAAGAAATGGTGGCTGAATTTAAAAAGCGTCGGGATTATATCCTGGAACGATTATCGGCTATTCCAGGGATAACTTGCCGTAAACCAGGTGGAGCCTTTTATGTTTTTCCCAATATTTCCGCTGCCTTTGGCTATAGCTATCGAGGAGAAGAAATTCGAGATTCGTCTGATCTCGCTCGGATCATGTTGAGTCATGGACGGATCGCCGTGGTACCGGGGATTGCTTTTGGAGTTAACGATTACCTGCGTCTTAGTTATGCAACCAGTCTGCAGAATATAGAAGAAGGGTTAAACCGTTTTGAGCAAGTCTGGCGAACTTTGTTAAATAATTAGACGTAAGCGCATTTTAAAATTTCTATAATTTTGTTAATTTAATGAATAGCGGGGTGGTCCCGCTTTTGTTTTTCATAAAAGCAGAAGTTTTTACATGCGTCGAACTTTTTCAATGTTATTCCTGAAGGAATTTGACGATTTATGGCGAAAATAAAAAAATTGAAACAAATCGATCGAGAGCCTCTTGTTTGAGTTGCCTAAATATTTCCCAAACATTTTTTGTAGGTCTAACAAGATTTAGACAAGTATCGGAGGTGATGGGAGCAACGGGTCGTTTCTTTAAGGTTATAAAGTGATAGGGTAAACGGCAATAGTGTCTTAGCATCAGGGTAACGGTGGCAGTGTTTGTCCCTTTTTCCAGTTGGCGGTGCTTCCGGGGAAGACAAAACGTGGAGAGAGGAGACGAAAAAAGCAGCAACTCAGGTTAATTAAGGAGGCAGTGTTATATGAATTTTGAATTCACCGCGGAACAGGAGTTATTAAAAAAGGCAGCCCGCGAGGTAGCCGAAGAAGTGATTGCTCCTCGGGTGGAAGAGATGGAAAAAACCAAGGAACTGCCCGAAGATTTTTATCCGATAATGGCGGAAGCTGGTTTTACAGGGATTCTTGTGCCAGAGGAATACGGTGGAAGCAATTTGGGGACTCTAGCCGCCATCCTGGTAGTAGAAGAAATTTCTCGGGTTTCGGCAGCCCTTGGCACTTCTTTTCAGGTGCACTGTTTGGGTTACTTACCGTTAGTTCGTCTCGGTTCGCCAGAATTGAAAGCCAAATATCTGCCCGGCGTGGCCGCGGGTCAGTATATTGCTACCGGAGCGATTACTGAAGCCAGCGGTGGATCAGATCCTACTGGCGGGATGACTACGACTGCGGTTCGGGATGGAGATGACTGGATAATTAACGGCCGGAAGTGTTTTATCAGCAACAACAAAACAGCAAATTGTACTTGGGTAACCGCTGTTACCAAAGATCAACCGAAAAAAGAATTTACCACCTTTTTTGTTGATAAGTCGATGGAAGGTTATAAGACCGGCCGAATGGAGAGTAAAGCTGGTTTTCATGGTCTGGACAATGGTGATCTGATTTTCCAGAATTGTCGAGTGCCGCACAGTAACATCATCTTAGGTGAGGGAAAAGGGATTACGGTGGCTATGACCTCCATCGGCCGAATGGGACGAATGGGCATGGCCGCTGTCGGCCTAGGCGTCATTAAGGCTTCATTAGATGCTGCCGTTAAGTTTGCTAATGAACGAGTTTTGTATGGTAAACCAATCGCCCATCTCCAGGCCGTTCAGTTTAAGATCGCGGAAATGACTTATCTCCTTGAAGCCAGCCGTTTGTTAGTCTACCGGGCCGCCTGGATGACTGATCAAAATGTGCCGGATAAAGAGTTAGCCCCTTATGTGGCCATGGCTAAATTATACGCTACGGATGCAGCGATCAAGGCTTCAGACCTGGCGGTTGAAATCCTGGGCGGTTATGGCGTAGTTGAAGAATATCATGTCGAACGTTATCTTCGTGACGCTAGAATGATCTGGGCCGCAGCCGGAACGGGTGACATTATGAAGTTAACTGTTGCTCGGATGCATTTAAACGGATAATAGGGGGGGTGAACTTTTGCGTCCATTACGTATCGCTGTGTGTGTTAAACCGGTACCAGATCCTAAAGAGAGCAACCGGTTACAGATTGACCCAGCAACCAAGACCTTGGTGCGCAAGGGTATTCCGCTGGTGATTAACCCTTTAGATCGACATGCCCTAGAAGCCGGTATCAAATTGAAAGAGGAAGCGGAAGGAAAGGTAACGGTATTTTCAATGGCCCCGCCGGCAGCTGAACAGACCCTGACGGAAACTTTAGCGATGGGGGCGGATGAGGCTGTTTTGCTGTCGGATTTGCGCTTTGCCGGTGGAGACACATTGGCCACAGCCCGAGTGTTAGCTGCTGGCCTGAAAAAAATGGGCGAGTGGGACCTGATTATTTGTGGAGCGGAAAGTTTTGATGGCGGAACAGCGCAGGTAGGACCTCAACTGGCTGTTTTATTAGGCATCCCCTGGCTAACCCGGGTTTGTCAACTGAAGCGAGAGGATGATAACCACCTGCTGGTCACGGTAGAGGATGAAACTGAACAGCGAGATTTGTTGGCTCAACTACCTTTGCTCATCACGGTAGATTCTGCCGTTAATCAGCCGCGCCGGCTTTCTTTGCTTGGAATTTTAGCCGCGCGGAAAAGAAAAGTCATCACCTTTACTGCTGACGATCTGCCGGTCGATTTAGCCGGGATTGGTTTAAATGGTTCACCAACGCAGACCCGGGATTTGTTTACCCACGAATCAACCAAAAAAGTAGAACTGCTGACCGGTTCCCCCCAACAGGTAGCAATTCAATTGTTGGATAAACTAGGCTTGACCGAAAAGGGGGCGGGACAATGAAAGCAGTGTGGGTTTTTGCTGAACACCAGCTAGGTCAGTGGACCAGCGTTACCCGGGAATTGCTAACGACTGCCAGAAGCCTAGCTGATGAATTAGGTGGAGAATTAATCGCTATTGTCTGCGGCGATGAAGTTGAGAATCTAGTCTCTACATTGAGCAACTGGCGAGTTAATCGAGTTTATTTGACCGAACACAAGGGGCTGACTTATTACCATCCCTTGATTTATACAGAAGTAATCACTGGACTGGTTGAGAAGTTTGGTTGCCCAGAAATGATTCTATTTGGGGCTACCTATCTAGGACGAGATCTGGCACCAGCCGTAGCGGCCCGATTGGGGACCGGTTGTGCAGCCGACTGCTGTGAATTGAAATTGGACCAAGACGGGAATTTGCTGCAAATTGTACCCGGGCTGGGAGGCACGATTTTCGCGACTATTGTAACACCCCACCACCGTCCTCAAGTGGCTACGGTAAAACCAGGAATGCTGGAGACCGGAGAACCTACTGAGATCAAAGCCGGGGCAACCGGAGAGGTACCTCTAGAAATAGTAAGGTTTGAAGCACCGATTCCAAAAGATACACCAGCTATTCAACTGCGTGAGGTAAGGCGCAAACCACCGAAAGAAGCCAAATTGGAAGCTGCCGCCCGGGTTGTGGCCGGGGGAGCAGGTCTTGGCGGCCCGGAGGGGTGGGCTTTGGTGGAGGAATTGGCCGAGGCTTTAGGGGCAGTCGTTGGGTGTACTCGTCCAGCCGTTGATGAAGGCTGGGCTGAGCACGATTTGATGATTGGCCAAAGCGGTAAGACGATTCGACCAGAGTTGTATATTGGGATCGGGATTTCTGGCGATATGATGCATATGGTTGGCATTAAAGGCAAAGGTACGTTGGTAGCGATAAATCAGGATCCTAAAGCAGCAATCTTTAACCAGGTAGACTACGGTATAGTCGGAGATTACCGGCAAATCGTGCCGGCCCTGATTCAGGAACTAAAGAGTCGGGCGTGATTATTAAGGCGTTTTAGAACTTACCCGTTTCAGTAGTTTCAGTTTCCAGCGACTTCCCGAGCTTGCTAATTAGACTAACTTAAGTTGATTTAGAATTTAGGCTTGATGGACGAAGCCCAAAATAATATCAGCCCTTTCCGTTATCCAAGGAAAGGGCTGGCTTGTTCTTTACAAGGGAATATTGCAGTGCTTCTTCCAAGGAAGAGTTTCTTTCTTTTTTAGTAAGCTATCTAGAACTCTAATCAGGGTTGGCCGAGTTTGTTTAGGTTCACAGACTATATCAACCAGACCTCGGCTCGCCGCGATGTAAGGGTTATTGAAGAGGGTTTCGTATTCCTCTATTTTTTCCTGCCGCAATGCTTCTGGATCGGCAGAAGCAGCGATTTCTTTGCGAAAAATTATATTGGCTGCCCCCTGAGCACCCATGACCGCTATTTGGGCGGTAGGCCAGGCGATAACTTGATCAGCAGCCAAGTCTTTGCCACACATGGCCATATAGGCTCCGCCATAGGCTTTACGGATGATAACGGTTATTTTGGGAACTGTCGCCTCACCATAAGCAAAAAGCATCTTCGCGCCATGTCGAATAATGCCGGTGAATTCTTGATTTTTGCCAGGTAAAAAACCCGGGGTGTCGGTAAAGGTGAGGAGGGGGATGTTAAAGGCATCACAAAAACGAATAAATCGGGCCCCTTTATCGGAAGCATTGACATCCAAACAGCCCGACAGATGGATGGGTTGATTGGCAATTATTCCAACAACGTGTCCGTTTAAACGGGCAAACAGTGTCAGCAGATTGGGGGAGTATAAAGGCTGTACCTCAAAATACTCGCCATTGTCCACCAGCATTTTGATTAGTTGTTTCATATTGTAGACCCGGTTAGCGGCGTCCGGTATAATCGTATTTAGCTTATCCTCAACGCGGTTCGCTGGATCATGGCACTCGGTGACCGGGGGAGCTTCTTGATTGTTGGAAGGTAGATAGGATAGAAGTTTTTTAATCTGGTCAATACAATCGACATCATTATCGCAGACAAAATGGGCATTGCCGGAAATCTTATTATGCGTAATTGCTCCCCCCAGTTCTTCGGGAGAAATTATTTCACCAATCGCTGCCTTAATTACTTCTGGTCCAGTAATGAACATTTGACCAGTTCCTTTAACCATAAAAATAAAGTCCATCATCGCCGGTGAATAGACAGCACCGCCGGCGGTTGGTCCCATTATCGCCGTAATCTGTGGGATAACGCCGGAATAACGGATGTTCCGCAGAAACATCTTGCCGTAGCCACTTAAAGAATTAATCCCTTCTTGAATCCGCGCCCCTCCCGAGTCGTTTAAACCCACGACCGGAGCACCGACGCTAGCAGCGATATCCATAATTTTGCAAATTTTTTCCGCCTGAGCCAATCCCATTGTCCCGCCTACAGAAGTAAAGTCTTGCGCAAAAACATAAACTAAGCGACCATTAACCTTGCCGTATCCAGTAATTACTCCATCAGCCGGGATCTCAACTTTATCCATATTGAAGTAAGTACACTGATGGGTTACGAATTTGTCAGTTTCTTGAAAGGTATCCGGATCAAATAAAAGATTAACTCTTTCTCTGGCCGTTAGTTTTCCAAGGCCATGTTGCTTGGCGATTTGTTTTTCTCCGCCCATTGCGTTAACCCTAGACTCTTTTTGATAAAATAGTTCAATTTTTTCGGCGGTCGTTTTAATCACTTTTCTAACCCCTTTTCCAAGCTATATTCAGTGTTTAAGAATACATTAATTCTTATGTTTAGGTGATCCGTTTGCTAATAATGGTGAAACGAGACAACTATTGACTTAAGAGAGTAAGATTATTTGGCAGCTTAATTTGGGGTGAATTTGAAAATATGGAATTATATGTGTTTTAAGGTGAAAGGAAAAATATGTTCATCCGGTTTGGAACTGCTTAGGAAAGGTGATGTTTTGGGAAAAACTATCAGTCTCTGAATATAGCTGGTAGTCCTAAGGATTAAGCGGTTAGTTTATCTTTGGTCTCGGAATTATTTAAGGCTTCCCAAATTTGTTCTACATGCTGCCGATACTTTTGCTTTCGAAAAATCTCTTCTTCGGTAAGAGATCTAACGGAATGGGCTGGTGAACCTTCAACTACGACATGGGGCGGTATACATTGTCCTTGATAAATGATGGTACCAGATTTGATCACTGCACCTTCACCTATTTCCGCGCCTTCTAAAATGCTGACTTGGTCACCAATAATCGCACCATCTCCTACCCTACAACCAGTAAGGATTGAATTATGGCCAATACTAACGCGGTTACCGATAACTACACCAAACGTTTCCTTTGTCTCAATAAAACTGTCCTCTTGAATGCTAGTCATTGAACCAATCGTAATTCGATTTAAGTCACCCCGTAAAACTGAATTAGGTCCGATGCAGGTTTGAGTGCCGATTTCTACTCCGCCAATAATAACGGTGGTCGGGGCGATCCAGACCTTTCCCTCTGTTGTGAGGAGATTGGTCAGGTTTGGCAGCCTGAGAACCATTACCTTTCGACTCCTTTGAGTAGATTACGACATTTTGAGTATATTACGACATTTGTAATGTAACATACTCAAAATTATTGTTGAATAGTATTCTACAAATACCGGCAAAGTCCTTTTTTTGTCGAACGAAATCTTTAATGCTTGAACTGTGACATTACCGATCTACATGATTTAACATTTTGCCTTAAGCCCAGTTAAATGTGTTACAATTAAGTGTATAATTGGTTCAATACAGTTATCTAGTAAAGCTATCTTGCTGTTCCTTATAGCTTAATTAAATGGAAGCGACAGGTAATAAAATTTGTTCTTAATAGGAGGGAGTATGGTTTGCGATACATAGGCGGGAGTATTGGACGTGTCTTTATCGTAAAAATTGAGCATGGGGATAACTTGTTAGATCAATTACAAAACCTGGCCTACCAAGAAGAACTAAAAGCAGCTGTAGTATTTTTATTGGGAGAAATAAAAAAAGCTTCAATTGTGGCTGGCCCCAAAGAATGCACCGTTCCCCCTGAACAAGTGTGGCAAGAATTTGAGGATGGCCGGGAAATACTAGGGATTGGAACGATCTTTTCAAACCAGGATCAGCCGGAATTACATATCCATGCAACTTTTGGTAAGGGGAATGTAAGCTTAACCGGCTGTGTGAGGGAGGATGCTGAGGTTTATTTAGTAGTGGAAGCGATAGTTTTGGAACTGACTGGCGTTGCCGTCAACCGACAATTGGATCCAGAGCTTGGTTTGAAAATGCTAACCATTCACTAAACAAGATAACCCCCATTTAAGAAGGTCTTTTGAACTCAGATAAAAATCACTAAGCCTCTCCCAGTGTGGGATATTGCTTAGTGATTATCTCAATTGCTAATCTTCATTAATACACTGCACGATCATGATTATTTAAGATGTAAGCACAGCCACTCCGGGCAAGATCCTACCTTCGAGAAATTCCAGGGAGGCCCCCCCACCAGTGGAAACATGGGTAAACCGATCTAGGCATTCTTGCACCGCATTGGCGGTATCTCCACCCCCGATTACCGTAGTTCCCGAATTTTGAGCGATCGCTTCTCGAATACTGATCGTCCCTCGGGAGAAATCCGGGATTTCAAAAGCGCCTAATGGTCCATTCCAAAAGACGGTTCGGGCAGTACTGATTAACTGAGAGAAGAGAGCGATCGTTTCTGGCCCAATGTCAAGGCCCATTTGATCTGCCGGTATCTCTCGACAACTAACAACTTTTTGAGCGCTCCCTGTTTTTAACGCTTCAGCGACTACTACGTCCACCGGCAGCTTAATCTTATCTCCCGCCTTAATTAATAATTCCTTGGCGTATTCAATTCTCTCAGGTTCTACTAAAGACCGGCCAATTTCAATTCCCTGAGCTTTCAAAAATGTAAAAGCCATTCCTCCACCAATCAATAAATAGTCAGCTTTGTTAACCAAGTTATTTATGACACCAATCTTGTCACTTACCTTTGCCCCACCTAGGACTACGACAAAAGGATGACGTGGGTTGGTTTCTAACTGACTCAAAGCGGAAATCTCTTTCTCCATGAGCAAGCCGGCCGCGCTCGGAAGTAATTGGGCAATCGCGTGGGTTGAGGCATGAGCTCGGTGAGCGGCGCTAAAAGCATCATTTATGTAGCAGTCAGCCAGTCTGGCTAACTTTCGAGCAAAATCTTCATTATTTTTTTCTTCTTCTGGATGAAAACGCAGATTTTCCAGGAGTAAGACCTGACCGTTTTGGAGTGAAGCTGCTGCTTGCTCAACCTCGGGACCGATACAGTCCCGAACGTAATTAACCGGTTGTTCAAGAAGTTCGGCTAGTCTGGCAGCAACCGGTTCTAGTCGAAGTTTTTCAACGACTTTTCCGTTAGGCCGACCAAGATGGCGCATTAAAATCACCCGAGCCTGACGTTCTAATAGGTAACGAATAGTAGGCAGGGCGGTTACTATCCGATAATCATCACTAATTCTACCGTCTTCAATTGGAATATTGAAATCTACCCTTACCAGGACCCGTTTGCCGTTTACTTCAAGGTCTTGAAGTTTTCTCATTAGTAGAGCACTCCTTTAAATCTAAAGTGATTATAGAAGATTTATTGATGCCAGTTGACCTAGACTTGACTCATGGCCCATGATAATTCCCTTGCTTCTTGCGTGTCCAGGTTTTTACACATTTTCTATAGTAGCAGAAAGTAGCGAATCAGTGAAGAGGAAATAAGGGAATTATTAGCGGAAGATGTCACGGTTAAAATTAGACAAAATGACAAATCATTGATATCTTTTGACTAGCGCGTATTATCAATGGATCAGGATAAACTAAGACAATAAACCGGCATGGCTTTACTTTTTCTGGTTTGGCTTCAATGTTTGGCGTCGTTGTTTGGCTTCCCAGCCTTGATCAGAAGGATGGTAGTAGCAGCTGCCCTTTAGTGACTTAGGCAGGTATTCTTGTTTGACCACATGACCGGGATAATCATGTGGGTACCGATACCCGGCTCCATGATCGAACTGACGGGCACCCGGGTAATGAGAATCTCTCAGATGAGCCGGTACTGAACCAGTTGGTTTGGTCTCAACATCATGTAACGCTCGTTCAATTGCTAAATAAGCGCTGTTGCTTTTTGGAGCTAGGCTGAGATAGATGGTCGCCTCAGCCAGCGGAATGCGGGCTTCAGGCATGCCAACCCATTCCAGAGCACTGGCGGCGGCTTGGGCGATCAGCATGGCCTGGGGGTCTGCCAAACCAATGTCTTCTGAAGCTAGGATAATCAGACGTCGGACGATAAAACGGGGATCCTCCCCGCCATAGAGCATCAAAGCCAGCCAGTATAGAGCCGCATCTGGATCTGAACCACGGACACTTTTTATAAAAGCCGAAATCACATCATAATGCTGATCGCCATGTCGATCGTATTGGACAGCTCGGCGTTGCATGGCATCTTCGGCAACCGTTAGATTGATGTGGCGTACCCCTTGCTGGGGAGGGGTGGTCATAACCGCCATTTCTAGAGCGGAAAGGGCATTTCGAATATCCCCGTTGGCGATATTTGCTAGGTGATCAAGCGCTTCTTCCGTTATTTCGACCGAATACTGACCAAGTCCCCGTTCTTCGTCCTGAAGGGCTCGCTGCAAAGCTAATTTAATCTCTTCCGTGGTTAGGCGGCGGAGACGAAAGACTCGCGAACGGGATAACAAGGCTGAGTTTACTTCAAAGTATGGGTTTTCGGTTGTTGCTCCAATCAGGATAATTATTCCATCCTCTACTGCTGGTAGGAGGATATCTTGCTGACTTTTATTCAAGTGATGGATCTCGTCAATGAATAAGATGGTTTTTTGGCGGTGGTAAAGGCGGCGTTCCCGGGCTTGTTGGATAGTTTCTCTCAATTCTTTTACGCCGGAAGTAACGGAGTTGAGTTTGATAAATTCGGCTTGGGACATGCGAGAAATTACTTCGGCTAAACTGGTTTTACCGCTTCCAGGCGGACCATACAAGATCAAAGAACTCAGGGTATCGGTTTCAATGGCTCGGCGGAGAAGTTTTCCGGGGCCAAGGATTTCTTCCTGGCCGATAAACTCATCTAAATTTTGTGGCCGCATCCTAGCCGCTAGCGGTAATTCGGAATCATAACGATCAGATAATCCTGGGTAGTCAAACAAATTCATCTTGCTCACTCCCGTATTCCCATAGTTGATTCCCTGCCGTCTTTGTTCTCGTTCCCAGTTTAGCCGGCTGATCGGGTTAAAATACTAGCTTTTAGTATTTTGGAGTGGTAGATTGCTCGGGACAGTAAACCTGTCTCCGTATCCTATAAAGCTTCACAACTTATGAAGTTATTTATATGAGGATATATTATACTATATCGGGACACTATGCCAAGTAAGGAGAGGATTAGACAGATGGTGAGATCAGTTTACCTGGACCACAGCGCAACGACGCCGGTTCGGCCGGAGGTTAGCGAGTTGATGCAGCAATATCTGAGGAATAAGTTTGGCAATCCTTCTAGTTTACATAGTTATGGCCGGCAAGCTCGCCAAGGTTTAAATTGGGCTCGGGAACAGGTAGCCGAAGCGATTGGGGCTAATGCGACCGAAATAATTTTTACGAGCGGGGGAACAGAAGCAGATAACCTGGCGATTCTGGGTACTGCCTATGCTTATCAGGACCGGGGAAGGCATATAATCACTTCCTGTATTGAACATCATGCGGTGTTGGATTCTTGCAAATACCTAGAAAAACGTGGTTTTCGGGTAACCTATTTGCCGGTCAATGAATATGGAGAAGTCGATCTAACTGAACTAGATCGGGTTTTAGACGACGATACTATCCTAATTTCGATAATGCACGCCAACAACGAAATCGGAACAATCCAACCAATTGCGGAAATTGGTCGACGGGCTCAGGAACGAAGAATTCCTTTTCATACAGATGCTGTTCAATCTTTAGGGAAAGTACCGATAGACGTTAAGCAACTTGGAGTTAGTCTGCTATCAGCTTCCGCCCATAAGATTTATGGCCCCAAAGGGGCCGGGATGTTATATATTCGCGAGGGGAGTCGGCTTGACCCTCTATGGCACGGCGGAAGCCAGGAACAAAAAATTAGGCCGGGAACAGAGAATGTGGCTGGAATCGTTGGCTTTGGTCGAGCCGTGGAACTGGCTATCGCCGAAATGGAATCAGTCGCGGGTCGGGTTAATCGACTGCGCGATCGACTATGGGCGGAAATCCAAACCCGGATTTCCGCGGTCAAACTTAACGGCCACCCCAGTCAGAGGATACCCGGACACCTGAATATAAGCTTTGTCGGACTGGAAGGACAAAGTTTACTAACCGCTCTGGATGAAAAAGGCATTGCTGCTTCTAGCGGATCTGCCTGTATGGCTAGCGCAATTGAGCCGTCCCACGTTTTACAGGCGATTGGATTATCGGTTGATCAGATCCAGGGCTCAATCCGTTTAACTCTAGGCCGCGACAATACTCATGAAGAACTGGATTATGTCTTGGATGAATTGCCTCGTTTGGTTGAGCAGCTTCGCGGTCCCGACTGGAACGGGGCAGCCTGCCCTTGTGAGAGATGAAGCGGTCCAACATCTAACATCTAGAAAGGGTGGTTGGAAATGGCAATAGTGGCGGTAGCAATGAGCGGGGGCGTTGATAGTTCTGTCGCCGCGTATCTGCTCCAGGAAGCCGGTCATCAGGTGATTGGCCTAACTATGCAGTTATGGTCGGAGCAAGGAAAAGAAAAAGAGAAGCCTGGTTTCTGGAAGGCAGTTGAAGATGCCCGGCAAGTCGCGGATCGCCTGGGCTTTCCTCACTATACGCTTAATCTTCAAGAGTCTTTTGAACAAGAAGTGGTTCAATATTTTATAACTGAGTACCTCCAAGGACGAACGCCCAATCCCTGTGTTGTCTGCAACCGTCGGATTAAGTTTGGGTTGTTGATTGAGCACGCGCGGTCACTGGGAGCCGAGTTTATCGCTACCGGCCACTACGCCAGGGTTGAACAGGATAAGGAGACCGGTCGATATGTATTGTTACGAGGAATAGATCTCCGCAAGGACCAAAGCTATTTTTTATACGGTTTATCGCAGGAACAGCTACGCTACATAATTTTTCCGTTAGGGCTGTATTTAAAAACAAATATTCGCCAATTAGCGGAAAGGCTGAAGTTAAATGTGGCGGACAAGCCCGAAAGTCAAGAAGTATGTTTTATTGAGAATAATAATTATCGAGAGTTTTTAAAGCAGCGAGTCGCTTCCCAAATCAGGCCCGGCCCTTTTCTCGATCAACAGGGACGCTGGCTTGGTCAGCACCAGGGACTTCCTTTTTATACCGTGGGACAACGCAAAGGCTTAGGTTTAGCGCTGGGTCGTCCAATGTACGTGGTGCAGCTCATTCCAGAAGAGAATGCGGTGGTGTTAGGTGAAGACAAGGAACTATATAGCCGTCGAGTTTGGGCCGCAGACAATAATTATATCCCATTTGCTGAGCTTAATGC
>JAAZDI010000174.1 GCA_012512295.1 Syntrophomonadaceae bacterium | reverse complement strand
GAAGAAAGGCCCGACTTATTCTCTGGTTGATTAGAGGAAGTTTCAGGATTTTTCCATGGAACCCCGACTTGGACCGGCAATAATGAATCGCCTGAAAACGCTATGTCGGCAAATTTTTGCAACCAGGGAGCAAGATTATAATTAGTGGTAAAGGTATAGTTGACAACCGCCCGAATTCCTTGCGAACCAGGTAAAATACCCTGCTGCGCACTTAAGATAACCACCAATAAACTTAGACAGATTAACACCCGCCACAACCAGCTCCCACTAAACCAAAGCGGCAGCTGCGGACCGGTTTTTCGCGGTGTGATTGGCGGTAAATAATTATCTTCCAAATCATAATCTTTTTTTGAGCCCATAACACCCTCCTGCTGCGTAACACCAAACCAGCAACAGCTTATCCCTGGTAAATATTATTACGTCAGCGACAAGGGAATTATTACCTCTAAAAAAGAATCTTTTCCCTTCTTAAGTTAATGTTAAGCAGGAGACCTACAGAAACCAGGTTCGCCAGCATTGAACTGCCTCCGTAACTTAGAAAGGGCAAAGGAATACCGGTGATCGGCATGATCCCAATCGACATGCCGATGTTCTCAAGAATGTGGAAACCCCACATTGATGCGATGCCAATCGCAATCAAGGTCCCAAAACTATCACGGGCTTTTAAGGCGATTCGGATGGTCCGGTATAATAACGTAAAATAGATCGCTAGCAAGAAGGTTGTTCCGATAAAGCCCAATTCCTCACCGACCACGGCGAAAATAAAGTCGGTATGGTGTTCCGGCAGGAAGTTGCCCTGCACTTGGGTACCATTAAACAGACCCTTACCCCAAAAACCACCGGAACCAACCGCCACCAGGGACTGGATAACATGCCAGCCGGCTCCCCGGCCCCCGCGTCCGTCCAGGTAGGGGTTGATAAAGACGATTAATCGTTTAAGTTGGTAATCCTCTAGCGGCAAAGGCAAGCCAAACTTAAAGTGGGCAATTAAAGCAAGGGCAATGACCAGCGCACCACAGCCCAGAATCTTAAGCAGCAGGCTGGACCGGGCTCCAGCAATAAACAACATCCCAAAAGTGATGGCAATAAACACCAAGGAGGTTCCTAAATCAGGCTGCAACATGATTAAAACTAGCGGCATTCCCACATGGACAAAGACTGGGATTAAACCGCGCAAACTATCTAGATTATCCTGGCGCTTTACCAATAAAGCAGCCAGCGTTATAATTACCATAACCTTGGCTAGCTCGGAGGGCTGAAGACCGCCAAGAGGTCCGAAGTCAAGCCAGGACCGCGCCCCTTTGGCCGCTCTCCCGGTTATCAGGACAGTAATTAACAAGAACAGATTAAAACCATAAATATAATTGGCATAGCGCAAGAATATCCCATAATCAAAAATTAGAACAAAACTCAAACTAATAAGGCCTAGGACAATGCCCACTAATTGTTTTTTTACGTAATACCATTGGTCAGTATGAACATTTAAGGTGGCACTGCTCAAAATCAGGATACCCATGATTAGAACAAGTACCACCGCAATAATAAAGGGCACGTCTAGATTCTTTAACAATTTACGGCTAATCAATTTTTTATTACCCCCGGGCTATATCCCCACTTTTCATTCCCTTAAATTATAGACCAGGGATAATCGATAGTCTAGTAGTCATCCTTCCTGGTACATCGTGGATTCCCGGGTAATTCGCTTCATTTTTAAAACTGGAATATTGGCTACCAGGGCGACCGAATTATCATCGACGCTGTTTAGACTTACTTCCAGCGAACTCTCATCAATCTCCATGTAATGGGAGATAACTCTAATCAGATCTTCCTTTAGGGATTCAAGTAGTTGAGGCGATACATTTATCCTGTCATGGACTAAAACCAAACGCAAACGTTCCCTAGCGATATTCTTGCTGCTGGAAGTTGAATCCCTTCCGAAAAAACGCAATAAAAACTCAAGCAAGAACCCTCCCCCCCTTTCGAATACTGTCAGCCAGGGTTATCTAGCATGTCTAAGTCCGAAAAGCCGTTTAATCCAACCCCAGCTCTCGCTGGCTTCCAGTTTCAAAAAAGGAACCTCCTCCCCGGTTAATCGCCTGGCGATATTCCGGAATGCCTCTCCGGCTTTGGACGAGGAGTTATAGACCGCGGGTTCTCCCTTATTAGTTGAGATAAGGATAGACTCATCCTCCGGCACGATACCAATCAGGTCAATTCTTAGGTTGTCCAAAATATCATCAACATCTAGCATATTCCCTCGTTTGACCATCTGCGGCCGGATACGGTTGACAATTAAACGGCAAGTTTTGATCTCCGATGATTCCAACAGACCAATAATTCGGTCCGCGTCTCGCACCGCTGATATTTCCGGATTAGTAACAACTAAGGCCTGATCAGCACCAGCGATGGCGTTTTTAAAACCTTGTTCAATGCCGGCCGGGCAATCAATTAACACATAATCAAACTCCTGTTTTAGTTCAAAACATAATTCCTCCATCTGTTTTGGAACTACTGCGGTTTTATCGCGAGTCTGAGCTGCTGGGAGAAAATATAACCCATCCAGACGCTTGTCCCGGATTAAAGCCTGTTTTAATCGACAGTTTCCACTGGTTACATCGACTAAATGGAAAACAATCCGATTTTCCAACCCCAACACCAAATCAAGTTTCCGCAAGCCGATATCCGTATCAACAAGGGCTACCTTTTTTCCCATCATCGCTAAAGCGGTCCCAATGTTGGCAGTTGCAGTGGTCTTCCACACTCCTCCTTTACCAGAAGTAATGACCACAACTTCTCCCATTCTGTTTCCTCCTCAATGCTTTTTGAGACTTAATATCTTTCAATGACCACAATCCCGTCCCGAATTCGAGCGGTCTCGGGTACATCTGGTCCAGCCGGTTCACCATCCGGTGGACGGGTAATATGACCGGCAATTCTGAGCTGCGTTGGTCTGAGCCGAAATGCGGTAATTGTCGCCGATTCATCCCCGGTTGCCCCAGCATGGGCTACCCCCCGAAACGATCCCATTACTACAATACTGCCGCTCGCAATTACTTCAGCCCCTGGGTTAACATCACCCATGACGACAATATTGCCGGGGTACTGGATACTTTGGCCAGATCGCAGCGATCGCTGAATCAAGACGGTATCCGGCTGCTTAATTGCCTGCCAAAAAATATCCCTTACCTCTTTTTGAGGTCCTTTTGTCTCGGTCGGGCTATCTGTCGAAAAGTTATCGCCATTTACCAACTCCTCGTTTTTCTCCGGCTGCGTTGTTGCCGTGTCTAGTTCGATAGCTGCCGCTGATTCCTCATGCCCGGATAAGTCTGAAAAATCGAGAAGATCTGGTATTTGACTATCTGCTGTCGTCTCCAACGGTGGTCCAGATAGATTCTCGTCAGGACCCGACTTATTAACCGAGCTGTTTATTTGAATCACCTCCGCCACGGAAGTCCCTTTGCGCGAGCCAGAATCCCCTTTGGCCTGGTCCTTTTTAGAAGCGCTCTTCGCCTTACTAATCTTGCCTCCCGAGGAACCCGTTTTTGCTTTGGTAGTGATCCTGGTGTCCAATTGGGTAGTCGGTAGATCTGGACGAGAGATTATCCGCTTTAAGAATAGACCGTTTTCGGAAATTATTGCTTCAAGTGTTGAAAAATCCACCTGTGAGACATCCCTACTACCCAAATCCAGAATAACTTGTCCGCTATCGTGTAAATCTTTAATCTCAGAATCCTGTAAACGAATTCGCAGTTCACCTAATAGTCCCTCTAATCCTGAAGAACTATCCAGAGAAACCACGATACCCTGCTTGGTTCCCTTGATTACGATGTCCTCCTTCTTCATGGACTGCCAGCAACCCCCAGATTCAAATTGCAATTCACCGTTCCGTGAGTACAAATTCTACATTTACTCTTTAATTCCTTCCATTTCCAAAGAAAAAACGAGG
>JAAZDI010000173.1 GCA_012512295.1 Syntrophomonadaceae bacterium | reverse complement strand
CCTCTCGGTATTAGTATATATAGTTTCCTAATTCTTTGGTTATATTATGCTTTAGCAGTCACGCAAGTGTTTAACTCGGTCAGCAGGCTAGACTGAGAAGAAAACAGAATAATATGAGTAAATCGCCGATCGCTGACCTCGTCGAAATACGACGAATCATGGATTATACATTCAATGATTGTGCTGCTTAGCTGTATGTGGGTCCTTAAGCTATTACATCCATGAAATAAACGGACAATTCAATTCTCCGACTAAGTGAGGCGATTAAACATGAAGCGAATGGGCGCCTGGATTAAAGATCCCCAAAAGGCAGAGGTTTCCTTCCGCGTCTTTGCGTATGATAAACCCGAAGTTAACCTGGTAGTGCAGTTAACAGATCAGGTAATACTATTCCCCATGACCGAGGAACGGCCCCACGTTTATACCGCTACGGTGACTGGCTTAGGTCTGGACCTGCTCTATAAATACAGGCTGGCCAATGATAAAGATTTCCCGGATCCTTACAGCCACTTTCAGCCTTTTGGCGTGCATGGATTCTCCCAAGTCGTGAACCATCAGACATATACCTGGCACGACCAGAACTGGCCGGGACGAGACCTTGAAGAAATGGTGATCTATGAATTACACGTGGGGACTTTCACCTCAGAGGGCACCTTCCGGGCAGCTGCCGCGAAGTTAGATTATTTACTCGAACTTGGAGTAAATACCCTGGAACTCATGCCCTTGGCTCAGACCCCAGGTCGGTGGAATTGGGGATATGATGGAGTGTTTTTGTTCAGCGTTAATCACAACTATGGTAACCCGGACGACCTTAAGTATCTGATTGACCAGTGTCACCAAAAAGGGCTCGCGGTCCTGCTGGATGTCGTTTATAACCACCTGGGACCGGAAGGAAACTACCTGCCGGAGTTTGGTCCTTACTTCACCTATAAGCACGAGACGCCGTGGGGAGCCGCGGTAAACTATGATGACGCATTTTGCGAGTTTACGCGTCAAATGGTGTTGGACAATGTTACCCACTGGATTGAAAACTATCACTTTGACGGACTTCGCTTGGATGCGGTGCACGCTATCCTGGACGACAGTGAACCCCATATCCTGCAAGAAATTAGTCAAACCGTGAAAAAACTGGCCGCCCAACAAGGCCGCCGCTTGGTTGTAATTGCCGAAACCGACGAAAATAATGTTAAACTGATTAACCCCATTGATCAGGGTGGCTACGGGATAGATGCCCAATGGATGGATGATTTTCATCACTGTATCCACACCGTTTTAACTGGGGAATCAGACGGTTATTATTTGGATTATGGCCGGATCAAGGACTTTGAAAAAGTATTTAAGAACTACCTTTATACTGGCGAATACTCCCGGTTTCTGAAGAAAAATCGGGGTACTGATGCCTCGACTAACCCAGGCAAACAGTTTGTCGTTGCCACTCAAAACCATGATCAGGTTGGCAACCGAGCTCAAGGGGAGCGGCTCTCCCAACTGGTTGAATTTCCTTATCTGAAAGCCGCTGCTGGCTTGGTCCTGATTTCTCCTTATCTGCCGCTGATTTTTATGGGTGAAGAGTATGCAGAAAAAAATCCTTTTCTGTTTTTTACTGACTTTACTGATCCGGACCTAAAGGACGCGGTGGTCAAGGGACGTCAGAAAGAATTCCAACGTTTTAGCTGGGGAGAAGCGCCCAACCCTCAGGATCCCGCCACTTTTTACCGTTCCAAGCTAACGCCCCGCACTGATTGGGAGGCGCAAAACAAGTTTATGTTCGCCTTTTACCGCGACCTGCTCGCTCTTCGCCGGACCCATCCGGTCCTAAGGGTCCTGGATAAATTCAATCTGGAGGTCAAAGTTCAAGAAGAACTGCGGCTCATTACCGTAAGACGGTGGCGCGAAAACCGAGAATTAATCGCCTTATTTAACCTGGGTCAAGGAAACCAGCCCTTACCCTACCCGGGAACCCATCTCCTAAATTCTGAATGGCCGGTCTACGGCGGGAGCGTCGTAGGCGAAAGCCAGATCTTGACGCCGGGCAACCTTATTATATTGGAAAGAGGATAAGAGTATCCTTATTTTGCCGCCAGGACATTTGGCGGTTGATCCTCCTGGGCTAATCGGGTAAAGTATTGCTGAACCTCCGCCTGACTCATGGCATCAATTTGCGTAACCATTGCCGGGAACATTGGAGGGTAGAGGTCATAAAGATACTCATACATTTTTTCCACTAAAAACTCCTTATGTTCGGCTGCTTTAGCCCAGCACCGTTGAATATGCTCGGTGGCGATGAACAAGGCCTGACAGTAATCCTGCATCCCTTTGATTATCTCCCGCGTTTTTTCCACTGGCTCTAAATCACTGATAAAGACGCGGTACATCCGCCGAACGCTATCCACCGCTTTTTTCTTCCAGACCTCGACTAAAGGAAACTCAGCGTATGCCTCGGTTAAATCAACACCAGGTTTTTCCTGGGTCAGCTTGGCCAAGCCATACTTCAGGTACTTCACCCGATTGTCAATAAAAGCCCGCAGTACCTCAATGATCCCCACCAGATTTCGTGGATCAATTTCCTTCATCTCCCGGTTTAGAATCAATTCAGGTGGTGACTCGGTCAACACGCGAAGCAGAATCTGGCCTAAAAGAAAACCTTTTAGGCAGGGCCGTTTCTGTCTCCCTTCAGTAGGTCGCCAGCCCCAATTACAGGCCCTTTTTATCAGCCGCAAATACATTACTGCTTGGGCCCGTAAATCTAATTTATCTAAATGATACTGGAGTGTATCCAATTGCTCGGCTCCAATTGGAACCTGAATAGTGATATTTAAGTTGGCCATCAAGGTTTCAAAAATTTGGCAAGAATATTTCCCGTTTTCCCAAAAAATAAGGGGTTTGTGATAGACGCCGGTTTTTTCTAGATCATACCGACCTACGCCGGTAACCCCGATCGGCGGATAGTGTCCATCAGTCCGCAGGATAAGCCTGATTTCCGGAGCCCAGCAAACCTGCTCAAATTTTACCCGGGGCAGGTGCCGGATATTTTGTTGGCCCAGAACTTCGTCAATATACTGATCAGGCGTGATAAAATGAATCTTCATATTTTTGACTTCCTGCTGCATAATATCCCGCCAGGCCTTCTCCATTATTTCCAAAGCAATATCGCCAAAATCCATCAACTCCAGGTCCTGGACATACACCAACACTGCTTTATCCGGGGCTTTCTCCAGTTCTGTCTGTAAGACTTTTTTGTAGATTTCTACTCCCTCTTCAAAAGAAATAGGAAACCTTTCTTTTTCCTGATTTAGATACTCGTTGTAAAACACTGGGTAGGTTCCGAGCATATACCCCTGGAATTTAACTTCATCCCGCTTCATTTTAGTAATTGGCCGCCATATTTCCTGGGAGATAGGAAAATTGCGAGGAAAGGCCAATAGATTCTGCTTGTCTGTCTGGATCAAAAAAGGTTTGTAGGTTATGTCCCCTTCTCCTTCAACCGTATAAGGCACTTTACCTGGCCGCAGGTGAGGAAAAATAACGTAACTAATATTTGCCTCGCTAATCCCGGACAATTTTTGGTAATCAAGGGAGTCCTCGGTCGGAAAAAGCCCCGGGTATTTGGGATAGGGCACACCCATCACATTGTGGAGGTACTCTTTATTCCAGACCACCTCCTGAGTCATTTCCTCTGCGCTTAGTAAAGCAATATGGGTGTGGTGCGCATGACCGTACAAGGGGTACAGCCGGCCGCGTTGGTAATCTTTTTTCATTTTCTCAAAGGTACTCGGCATAACGTCTTTGATTTGAACTAACAGTTCATTGGTATACTCGACACACAGAGGTGCCCCCAGCCGATCGCCAAATTCACTGCATAAAGAATAAATATCTCGTCCTTCCGCATGCCGTTTTTTCAGATAGTTTTCTTCGAAGACGGTCTCCTTCATCGGGTTGCCATCATCCAGGTAAGACGTTAGAATCTCCGGCAGATCCCAGATCATTTCATGAGCGTGGAAGGCTAAAATTACATAAACGTCCTTCATTAGACTCCTCCTCAACGACGTTAGTGGTTTACTCAGTCGTATTTTTATTTACTCGTAGGATTGCTTAACGGCATGCGGCTAAACTAAAACAGGCTGACCAGATTTAGGGCGCGTATTTGTAAATAAATCCACTATAAGGCGGAAGAACAAAGTTATGGAATTGTCCGTCTGTATTCAGGTTGTCCCAGTCATTCAGCCTTTTGCTACCGATCGGTGGAATGTCGTTCACCTGCTCAATATCCGCTAGCTTAATCCAGCGGCCGGGGATCAGATCCAGATCGACCGTTATATCTTTACCCTCGAAGTTAAGCAGGACCAGGATCCTCTCCCAGGGATCTCCCTGATCATGGGTTCGCCAGCCGATCACCCGGTGGCCCCCACCCCGCTTATCCCCCAGCCATGGCCCAATGACCCAGGTAAACAAGCCCTCGTCTGCCGGATTATATCCGTATAGTTTTAATCCCGGATAACGCCGGCGCAGATGAAATAATCCCTTGGTCCATTGGTAAAACTGGCTGGTTTCATCATGTTTAAGCCAATCCACATCGATTCGATTGCGTTCCCGTTCCACACCGTATTCTTGCCCCATATAAATCATCGGCTGACCCAGGGCGACGACCGTGGAAAGCATGCCTAATCTAGCCTTACGGTTTTTTATTTGTTGCTCTTGCAGATGCGGCCCGCCGGTGGCTACTTCAAACTGGACACTGTTTTCATCATGGCTTTCGCAGTAATTAATGACATTATTGGTATGTGCCGCAAAACTGTCTTTGCCGAAATAAAAAGCTGATCCCAAATTGGCGGGTGAATTATCTGCTCCTTCAAAACGTCCCTCCCGTAAAAGGGCTTTGATCTTATCATGAAAGACATTTGACCATTGAGCATAACCATTATAGCCCTCCAAGTTTAGATCCGGTTCATTCGGCAGATTCTCGGCAATTAGGATCGCATCCGGTTTAAAACCGGTATCCTTAATCTCATGCGCCAACCGGTGCAGCAGCTTATGGTTGAGAAAAAAACTATGCGTGGCGTCAAAGCGGAATCCATCAATATGGTATTCCTTAATAAACAATTTGCAGGAATCAATCAGCATATTGTCAACCTCGTCCTTACCGGTGGCTACCCTATTGCCCCACATGGTTTTTCCGGCAAAATAAAAACCTCCGTCGCCCGACTGGTCATCAATCAGGTCCCACAACGGGTTAAAATCATTGGAGGTGTGATTAAAAACCTGATCAATAATCACCGCCAGACCATGGTTATGGGCCTCATTGACCATTTCCCGAAAATCATCCGGGGTGCCAAAATCCTTTTCTACGGCCATAAAAGTACAAGGTTCATAGCCCAGGCCTCTTTTTCGGGGGACCTCGGCAGTGGGCATCAGGGCGATCACGTTTACGCCTAAGTCATTAAAATAACCGCTGCGAATGCGATGAGTGACTCCCTTAAAAGTGCCCTGATATTCATCTGGGATGTCTGGGTCATTATCGGTAAAGCCATAGATATTAAGTTCATAAAGAATAAGCTCGTGAACCGGGGGTGTTTGCCACTTCGAATCAGTCCAGGTGAAACGTGTTGGATCGACCACAACCGAGTTACGGTGCAGGAAGTCATCGCTGAACACCCGGGTATAAGGATCGGTCACATACTTCTCCGTGACTCCTCCCCCTAACCCGCCTTGAACATAAAACTTATACTCAATCCGGGCACCTGGCTCAGGCGGAACAATGCGGGCTAGCCAGATATTCGGCTGATAGTAAAAGCCCCGGTATAACTTCATTTCAATAAATTTATCGGGCTCAGGGTTCGCGTGGCCGGGGCACTGAAAATCATTAAACGTTCCGGTCAAATAGACCCGGGCCGCCCGAGGATGAAAAAAACCAAACAGAATTGAGCCGTCGGCTAACAGATTTGCTCCCAGCATGGAGGGAATACCGAGACCGCTGACGTCTGTTTGAGGAAAATAAAAATTATCCTTGAGAATCAGGTGCTTGATTTCATCATAATAGGCTCGGACATTACCCACTGGTTCCGCTGGCTGGACTGGATAAAGATTGTGCCGGTCCGCCATGGACCAGATTTCTGGGCCCAAATGTTGGCTGTAGTAACGCTTCAGGGATTCATCTTCCCAAATCGCTCCCACTCCCTGACCATCCTTAAAGCGAAAATAAAAACTGCTCCGATTATAGTTCAGATCATAGTAGACCCCAAAATCATCCTGGCCCGAAGGAGTAATCTCCCTTTCCAAGGTGGCTCCATCGCTCACCCAGACCCACATTACCGGCTCGACAAATTCCTTTTTATTATCATAATGAATCCTGACCGTATGCCGCATATACTTCAAACCTCCTTTGACAAGGTGTCTCCGTTCTTAGAATTCCAAGGTTTAGTTTTTGTATTCTTTTCAGGACCTATCCCGGAGTTGTTAACATTTTTCATTGTTCAACTGTCATAGTTTCGATGACATTATTCAGTCTGATTATTCAGCCTAAAGGGCAAGAATCTCCAGGGTTTCTTGCTGAACCAAAGGTAGTTTCATCGACATTAATCAACCTGAAGGCGAGCTTTTCGCTCAGCCCAGAATAGCAGCCGAAGTTGATGTCTTATTTTCGGATTAACCGCCCCTGGTTACTGGCCAAAACTACTGATGAAAATAAAACTATTCGTAATTGGGGCAGAGTCTCCATCATCGGAAGCCTCAATGTTCAGCGAAGCTGAACGTGTTCACTTTAGAGTTAAACCTGCCACAAGAACTGTGCCCTTGGTCACGTGCAAAACTATTTACTTGCTAACTGGGAATCCCTTTCGCTTAAGCAAAAAAACCCCACTTCTATAAGTAGGGGTTACCTTATATAATCAGAAAGTATTGCCACAAGAACCCTGTGGCTGTTATAGTTGTTCTCTCAATTCCTTAATTTTTCTCTCTAAAAATTGGTGCCACTGATTTTTGTTGAGCGTCCTCACCCAGGGTGTTAGCAGTTTTTCGCGCGAGGTGCGGGGAGGATCAGGTAAAGCCTCGACCAGTTTGACCTGGGCTTGGGTAATAATTTTCATGATTTGCTCGTTGAAACTCGATGTTGCCGCGCCTTTGGCTCCTATATAATAAACAACCGCATTAGTCGTCCCGTTAAAATTGAGGGACTCAAATAAAGGTTTCAGGATCAAGCAATAAGTTAAATAAGTTTCATTCTCCTCCTGATATTCGACTTTTACTGCGGCCAACACCCGATTTCGTTTAGAAGTCACAATCCGATTAAATTCACTAATTGATGTGGCCTGATTCTGATTAAGGTCAACAAAGGTAAAAAAAGTATCGCGCCAAATCATTTGATTTGCCCCCTTTCCGATCCACAACAATCTCAGTTCAGTGGGACGGTAGGAAAAAGCATTGTCTTCCATAACGGCAATAACAAATGTGACTAGGCGCTCTTTCTCTGGTATGTATTTGAAGACAGTTGCAATACTGTAAGCATCCCCGAAAAATAAGCCCCGGTATCAATACCGATCTTATTCTCGCGTCGGTAAACCTCAGCTATCCCGTGCCCTTCAATCAACATGGTTGGCGTGTGCCCGAAGATAATAGTCTTGCCCTGATAGGGCGTAGTTAAAAAGCTCTCCCGAATCCACAGCAGGTCATCCCTGGTTTGCTTTTCCAGCGGCACCCCGGGTCTGATTCCAGCATGACAATAAATATATTCATCGTCTTCTAAATACAAGGGGAGTGATTGGAAAAAATCAAGGTGTTCGCGGGGAACCGCCTGCTTAACCGCCTCCTCTTTTCTTACATTTGACAATTCCACACCATAACTCAGGAGGGTCTGCTTTCCCCCGTTCAAAAACCAGTAATCACTCTTCTCTTCCCAATTTCCAATAGCATCCAACAGCATCTGCTCGTGGTTGCCCATCAGGGCAATCGCTCCCTCAGTTACCAATTCTTTGACCAGCTTCACCACCTTCGCCGACTCATATCCCCGATCAATGTAGTCACCCAGGAAGATCAGACGGTCCAAACCTGGTTGATAATTTGCTTGTTTCAGAGCTTTAACCAAGAGAGTATAACAGCCATGAATATCGCCGACAACTAGAGTCCTACTCAATTTATTCATCGTCCTCCTCGGACTCAATCCATCATTTTTATTGTACTCAATCCGGGGGGATCATAGGAAGCCCCTAATTTAACAAGCTAGGAAAAGATGAAAATAATAGGTATAGGGATAATGGCATAAGTCTATTTACAATTATCCATTATTCACTTATTAAAAATTAATAAACAAAAATCCTCACACTTTAGCTAATGCCTCAATACTATATATTAAAAAAACAGCTACCATGAAAAACAGGAGGGATGTTAAGTGACAGACATTCAAAGCGGCGGATTCTTCGGTGGAGGTTGTTTTAATAATCTGGCTTTTTGCATCGCCATTCTATTGGTAATTCAGTGCTGCTTCTGCCGACGGTTTAGCTGCTAAACTAGTGAACTCGTCCAGCTATTGCTGAACATCGGGGCTTCAGGTGGAGACTCATTCTCCACCTGAAGTTTGAACAAGGTATCCCTACTCATAGCCGTAGGGGTTTTTTGGACTCGGATAAAAATCAGTCAAATCACTATCGCTCGAAGATTTGGGTACTCAAATACCTTTCTCCGGTATCCGGCAGTATAGTCAGAACCTTTTTCCCTTGGCCCAGTATCTTGCCGACTTGTATCGCAGCCACTACTGCAGCCCCGCTGGAAATCCCGGCTAATATGCCTTCCTCCATCGCTAGCCGGCGGGTCATCTCAATCGCTTCATTCTCGTCAACGGCGAGCGCGCCATCAACCAAACTCATGTCCAGGTTTTCGGGAATAAACCCATCGCCAATTCCCTGAATTCGGTGACTTCCTGGGGGATTACCGGAAATGACGGCCGATTGTTTGGGTTCTACGGCAAAGACCTGAATTGCCGGAAATTTCTGCTTTAGCACCCGGGCTACTCCGGTTAAGGTCCCGCCAGTGCCAACCCCGGCGATATAAGCATCGATTTCATCCATTTGCTCCAAAATCTCTTGGGCCGTGGTTTGAGCATGAAAATCAGGGTTGGCTGGATTGCCAAACTGATTAGGCATCCAGGCATTAGTATGTTGCCGTAGTAGCTCATTCGCTAAGTTGACTGCCCCCTGGATATCTTCTTCCCCTTTGCTCAATACAACCTCAGCCCCATAAGCCTTAACCAAATCCTGCCGTTCCTTGCTCATGGTATCTGGCATGACGACAATCACCCGATAGCCTTTGACTGCTCCGACCATGGCCAAGCCAATCCCCTGATTGCCGCTGGTCGGTTCAATAATGGTAGTCTCTCCCGGTCGAATAATCCCTTTTTGTTCGGCATCTTCGATCATGCCTAGAGCAGCTCGGGCTTTAGCACTCCCGCTCGGATTAAACATTTCCAATTTCGCATAAATCTCTGCTGAACAGCCATTCGTTACCTTATTAAGCGATACTATTGGCGTGTTGCCGATAATCTCAAGAATACTTCGATAGATTATCATTTCCGTCCGTGCTCTCCTACTCAGTTTGCTGTGATTAGGGTATTTTTCATTCCTCTAGTAAGTCATTATACATCCCGGAATTATTATTGTAAACAAATTGTATAGTGAATTCAATTTTAAATTTCCTTCAGTTATTGGCAATATGCTATACTGAATAGAGGAGGTATTGAACACTATGCACTGGTTTTTATTAATCCTATTATTAGCCGGTTTATATCTGCTGTTTAACCACAACAAATGGACTTATGATTGGAAATGTGATCATTGTAACACTATTTTTGAGATATCCTGGTTAACCAATCGAATAAGCCCTAAAAGACCGCCTAATATGAAACTTTTACGGTGTCCGGCCTGCCATCGTATTTCCTGGGCTAAAGAAGTGAAAAGAATTGGAAACTATTAACGGTTTAAAAGAAATATACCGATTAATATAGATAAATCCAAAATATAATATCCAGCTGAAATGTCTATTGGGCAAAACAACCGATCAACGATTACTTTAAACTATGAGAATTTAACAAAAACCCCAAAAGTATTTAAT
>JAAZDI010000172.1 GCA_012512295.1 Syntrophomonadaceae bacterium | reverse complement strand
CTTCGAGGGTTCGAATCCCTCTCTCTCCGCCATTACAGAAATTTAGCCTTCATTCAATAGTTGATTGGATGGAGGTTTAATAATTATTTGACACTTTCCACGGTTTAATATTCTTGTTTTGTGCTAGTTGCATTCATTAATCGCGTATGTTATAATGCAGTGGTCAGGTTTTTATGTAAATAGGCGCCCGTAGCTCAGTGGATAGAGTAACGGACTACGAATCCGGTGGTCGCAGGTTCAAATCCTGCCGGGCGCGCCATGTGAAAAGATTATCCCGCAAGCGTTTGCGGGATTTTTGCTTTTGTAATGAGTTATCAGGAATTCTGCTTTTTTGTATTACTCAACTTTCTGGGCGACGAATTGGATGAAGTATGATGAATGAAGAGGTGGCTAATCATGGAAGTCAGATATCCGGAAGGGCATATGTGGTCTTTCGTGTCAATTATGTCCGAGATATCATTCTAATAGTAAAAGTAGATGTGAAGGCTGTAAAAGCAAAACAAGAATGAATGCGGGATGTCCCTTTATTACATGCGCTATCAAGAAAAAAGAAATTGAATTTTGTTGGGAATGCCCTGATAACAATAAGTGTGAAAAATGGGCAAAACATCGGGAAGCGGGAAAAAAATTTGATTCGTTTTAGTGTTACCAAAAGCTTGAGGAAGATATCTATTTTATCCAGAAAAATGGATTTGCAGCATATAAAATATTACAAAATACAAGGGAAGAAATACTAAAGGAAATGCTAGAGAATTATAATGAAGGACGTTCGATGAGTTATTATTCTATTGCGGCAACTGTTTTGACAATTGAAGAATTAAAAGGGGCATTAATAAAAGCAAGTAAAGATTCTAAAGGCTTAGACATCAAAAGTAAATCAAAAATTCTTCACTCAATATTAGACGAAATTGCACAACAGAAAGGATATTTCTTAGGACTACGCAAAAAGGTAAATTTTAAATAACATAATCACTCTTATAGATTCAGTCTAATCAATTTAAAATCTCAGTGGTAATATAATGATTCTGGGAAAACCTAAAGATACGGGAGGTGCTTAAACTAATGCGAGGAACGAGCACAAGCTGGCTGGTTACCGGTTTAGGTGCGGCTGTTACCGGAATTGGAGCAACCATGCTCAGAGGTCCTCTCGCACACGGCACCATTGGTTTTGGTCTAGCCCATATAGTATTGGGCGTGGCGGATATGTTTCGGCCAAGCGTTCGCCATTAACCTTATCCCGTAAGAGGCATCAGGTTCACCCTGGTGCCTTATAACTGTTCGGAAACGAGGAAAACTTTCAAGCTGGGCAATTTTGTGGAATCCATTGATGCTGCCGCTCATTAGTCGAACAAGTGCAAAACATAATTGTTAGGCAACTATAACATCTTTAAGCGAACTTGTCTAAATAACTATAAGGCTCTAAAATAAATATTGGGAAGGTCATTCCTTTCTAATTCTTAGAATATAATCTTTATAATTCTTAGAATGCAATGAGCTAGAAGAAGTCATAAATCCCTTTTGCTGCTGGTTGCTGGTTAAAGACGTCAATAAAATATGGAAGGATGGGATATTTGTGAGAGATCATTTCGTTGAAGTTCCTATTCTAGCAGATTCCAGAGAGTCCTTAGAAAAAGAGATTGAGTTTTTTCGAAAGAATAATGAGGAACTGAACCCAAGGTTTAAAATTTTTTTAAATAGGGTAGAGCCGGATCCAGACACGGTCGTTTTTACCAAAAACAATTACCAGTTGTTTCAGGTATTTTTTGATTATGAATTAAACTTATAATTGCATCTAACCGATTAACATGCTATAATAATTTGCGCATTATATCAGATAGGCGCCCGTAGCTCAGCAGGATAGAGCAGCGGTTTCCTAAACCGGAGGTCGGGGGTTCGAATCCCTCCGGGCGCGCCACTTTAGAGAATTATGTGAGAGAATTATGTGTCAGGATTTAATCCTGGCACTTTTTTTATGGGCACAGTAATATTTTACCATGGATAAATAATCGTTATTGGCATATTTGTGGAAGGAGATTGAAAAAATTGTCGAATAACAACTGAATTGTTTAGTTAAGTGATTAATTAGAGAAGCGGTTGTTGCGGGGGGTAACCATTGCAGATCGATCGAATCTATTACCCGGTTTTAACCTTGGGTGTCGGCCGCCGGGTTGGTATCTGGACCTTGGGCTGTCCTCACGCCTGCCCGGCTTGTGCCAATCCTGAGCTGTGGCAGCCAGACCAGCACCGTGATCTGCCGGTACCTGAAATCATGCAAATGATCTCAGCAATCAAGCAACGGATAGATGGAGTAACCATTACTGGTGGGGAACCCTTCGTCCAAATTCCTGATTTAGAAGAGTTGGTCACCGCAATTCGTTCAACCTTAACCCAGGATATTATGATCTACACGGGGTTTACTTTGTCTGCCTTGCGGCAAATGGCGGATGAACGGGTTAACAATATTCTGAATCAGATTGCGGTTCTGATTGACGGCCCTTATGTGGATGAGCAAAACGACGGCCTTGGCCTGAGGGGCTCAAACAACCAAAAGGTACATATTTTTAATCCACTTTTTGAAGATCGACGCTCTGCTTTAGAACAGGGAACGCGACAAGTGCAAAACATTTTTTATGGCCACTCGGTTTTTTCAATCGGCATCCCACCCAGAAATTTTCGAGAAAACATTCAGCACAAGCTTTCTGCTTATGGCATTGAGAATGCAGATAACAATCGCAGATTTTAATTGATGAAGAGGTGCATTTCCAATGGATGATAAACCGCCTAAGTGGTACTTGGAATTAGATCGTTTTAAGGCTTTTAAAACGGTTTTTATTATTGAAGGTAATATTTACGACATTCATTCCTACCCTACGGCAACCGATAATGGTATTCACTGGGACCTGCTTAAACTGGATAATTGTCTGCATAATTACCTGGGAGCCAATGGCTACGGTTGCGTCGTTTTCTATGACCACGTTGATGGTTTCTCCAATGATTTTAATCCCCAATTCCTGAATACTTTTCTTAACCTCGCCGGCGGATCAGGCGGGAGTGCTAATTTAAAAAACAATCGTTTCCCGGCGACCCTGGACCGGGCAACGCAAATGATCCGGACGGCCATGGATAATCGACAAACACCAGTAGGGATCATCATGAATATGGCTTCCCGCTATGTTGCCTCACCAGATAATCTAACTGAGGAAGAAAGGCAGTTCTACTCCAGGCTGATGTTGGCCACCTTAAAACCCAGACAGGTTAGAGCACCGGGTACGGATAGATTAATGAATAATCTCTTGCTGATCGTGGCCAATAAGGTTAATGATATTCCAGCCTGGTTTTATCTTGATAACCCGTACGTTAAGAACATTAGTATTGGCAAGCCCGACCGGCAGACGCGGCAGCGCTTTATTGACAGCCAGCTAAGGTTCTTTGTGGATTCAGATAAGTTCTCCCCGGACGAACTGGCTAAGTACAAGGAACAGTTCGTGGAATTAACCGATGGGATGAAAAACCTGGAATTAAACGGCCTTAGGGTGCTCTGCCAACAAGAAAGTATCCCCATTAACCGAATTCGAGATGCCATATCTTTATATAAATATGGCCTAAAGGAAAATCCCTGGGATGAGATTAGCGGACAAAAACTAGCCAAGGCGCAAGAATTTATCCTAAACCGGGTTAAAGGACAACCAGCCGCGGTGACCCAAACATTGGACATTATTAAACGAGCCGTCAGTGGGATGTCCGGCCTCCAGCATTCACTTTCGAGCAGCAAACCCAAAGGGATTCTTTTTTTTGCTGGTCCAACCGGTACGGGTAAGACCGAGATGGCCAAGACCTTAGCCAGTCTCCTCTTTGGTGATGATAATGCCTGTGTCCGTTTTGATATGAGTGAGTACCAGGTAGCCCACGCAGACCAAAAACTGCTGGGAGCCCCTCCCGGTTACGTCGGTTACGAGGCGGGTGGCCAGCTAACCAATGCAGTTAAGGAAAAGCCTTTCTCGATTCTCCTGTTTGATGAAATTGAAAAAGCGCACGGCTCAATCCTGGACAAGTTTCTCCAGATCCTGGAGGATGGCCGCATGACCGATGGGCAAGGCGAGACTGTCTATTTTTCTGAGTCAATCATTATCTTCACTAGTAACTTGGGCATTGTGGTCAAGGACAAGCTGGGCAACCGTATGGCTAATGTAAATCCGGAAATGCCCTATGACCAGATTAAAGAACGGGTCTTGCAGGCGATCAAAGATTATTTCGTCATGGAGCTGGGGCGGCCGGAGATTCTCAATCGGATCGGCAATAACTTTGTTGTTTTTGACTATATCCGAGAGGACGTGGCCCGCGAGATTCTCCAGAGTCAATTAGCGAAAATCGCTAAAGGGATGGAGGAAAACAAACAACTACGGGTAGCGGTGAGTGAATCGGCATTTCAATTTCTCCTGACTAAATGCCTGGCTAACCTGGAAAACGGAGGTCGGGGTATTGGGAATATTGTGGAAAAGTATTTTATTAATCCGCTTTCCCGGTTTCTATTTGATACGGGCATCACGCAGGATCGAAGCTTAACCGTTCAGGAAATCAGGGAAGAGGAAGCGGTAGTATCAGTCCAGTGTATGGTAGAAGACAGTCAACCATTGGGGTCAGTCCCTGAGATTTAAAAGCTGATAAGAGGGGGGATAAGATATTGCAGAATGTCGCAGTCAGGCAATTGTTTTCATTGCTTGCGGCGTGTGCCACAGATGATCAACCTTTAGGGTTGGTTGTGCTGGAGAGAATTAAGGCATCGCCGGCCTGTCAATTACTGAGGAACATCAATAACTACGTTTTTTTAACGGATCGATGTCGCGGCGGATTATTTTGAGGCAAAAAGCACCTATGTTAGTCGCCGCCATATCCGGATTGTTCCCTTGGGTGATTCTTTTAGCGTCGTTGATGAGCAAAGCTCGAACGGGACGTGGATCAATCGACAACGATTGGAGTACAACCAGGAATATGTGCTGAAAGTGGGCGATAGCCTGGTCATGGCTGATCTGGAGTTTGTCGTGGTCATGGATTAATATAGGTGGGCGAAAGGCGGGGTTTTTTTGGCGGATTCAAGAGATGCAGTCTATTCAATCTTAGGTTCCATCTTTTCGGTGATTTTTTATGTATCTACTTTTTTATCAATGATAAAAGCGTAGTCGATTTGGTGCTCACCTTTATGCAGACAAATTCTGTACTCGATTATTTAGCTACTGCGTATGAAATGAAAACTGATTTTGGCTTAACGGTGGTTAGAACTCTCTGGTGTTTTGTGGTTTTAACCGGTCTGGATGTTATTTTTTTTACCTCGCCGAGTGCTTATTGGGGCTTAAGAGTGGTTTCTAAGGCACTATTAGTGGTAATTGCCGCAACAATAACTGAGTTAATCATCACTCCAACTACTTTTGTCGGCGCTTTTTGTATCTTTATGGGACTCGTTCTGGTCAGAATGACTCGCCCATTGGTGGCAGCGGCCTTTCTGCAAACTCTGCTTTCAGGAGCTTTATTAGCGTTTATCTCTTCTGCTTCTCAGACGTAAGCGTAAAATAATCCCCACCTTGTAGAATAAGGCGGGGATTCAAAATAAGCTTATTTACCGACACGGCATGCAGGAGGCAAGGAATCAGACCACGGGAGCAGCTCATCCAAGGCATTCCTGT
>JAAZDI010000171.1 GCA_012512295.1 Syntrophomonadaceae bacterium | reverse complement strand
CTTATCCACCAGGTATTCCGTTGCTGGTCTCCGGGGAAAGGATAACTCGGCCAGTAATTGAGACGATCGAGGAATGGCGGACCATGGGGATAACCTGGCAGGGGCCGACGGACCCGACGCTGACGACTATTCAGGTGTTGGAGGCTTAAACGGGTCGATAAACAGAATCGAGGTTAGTTAATTTGGGATCATTGAACAGACATCAGAAGCAAAGCCAACTTCGAGGGTTGTTGATTAGCATCGAAGGAATTGACGGAGCCGGTAAGTCAACTATTGCTGGCCAGTTAGAACGTAAGTTTATTGCTGAGGGTTATCCGGTGCAACTGGTAAGAGAACCGGGCGGGACAATTATCTCAGAAAGAATTCGTGAGTTGTTGCTGGATCCCGGAAATCAGCAGATTGCGGCCAAGACCGAGGCTTTACTGTACGCTGCAGCCCGGGCTCAGCTGGTCGCGGAGGTGATTCAGCCAAACCTTGAGGCTGGCCAGTTGGTGATCTGTGACCGCTATACAGACTCAACCCTGGCTTATCAGGGAGGAGGCCGAGGAATTGACCTGGAGTGGCTGCGGGATCTAAACCGTTTAGCCACCGGGGGTGTGCGGCCGGAAGTAACCCTGTTGTTAGACTTGGATCCTCAAATTGGTCGAAATAGGAGATCGACCCGGCAAGGGCCGGGGAGACCGGGGGAAGACCGTTTGGAAGCTGAGTCAGAGGCTTTTTACCATAGGGTCCGGGAAACCTATCTTCAGGTGGCGAGGGAAGAGCCGCAACGGCTGCGGGTAATGGACGCCAGTAAACCTTTGCCGGAGGTCGTTGAAGAGGCCTGGGAGATACTTGCTCAATCTTTGAATCTTTGAATAGAAAAACCCGCTTGCGCCGTATTTTAACGTAAGTCAGAGATTAGCGATTTACATTATTTTTTCGTTCCCAGTCTAGCTTGCTGACCGAGTTAAAACACAAGCGTAACATAACCGGCCGGAAGAACCGTCCCTAAGGAGGTAGCTATGCCCTGGGCAGATATTATTGGGCAGCCGATCGCTGTTCGTCAGTTGCAGAACGCGCTTAAGCAAAACCGAGTCGGACATGCCTACCTATTTTTTGGTCCTCCCGGGGTAGGGAAACGCACTGCCGCCCGGGTTTGGGCTCAGGCCCTGAACTGCCAACAGGGAGTGGCCGGAGACGCTTGCGGAGAATGCCGCTCTTGCCGAAACATCCTGACTGGCAACCATCCTGACGTGTGGGAAGTGCCCCTGACTGGAGCCCACATCCGGATTAGCCAGATCCGCGAGGTAACCCGACAGGCCCAGTTTCCGCCAACAGAGGGTTGTTGGAAGGTGTTTTTAATTCATAATGCAGAAGCAATGACGCTGGAAGCAGCCAACAACCTCTTAAAAACGCTGGAAGAGCCGCCGGGAGAGACTCTTTTTGTCTTGACGACACCATCCATCTTTAACTTATTACCGACAATTCAATCGCGCTGCCAGCAGGTTAGATTTCAACCCTTGGCAGTCCGAGATATTGCCGAGTTTTTAGTCCGGCAAAACTTAGCCGGGCCGGCACAGGCGGAACTGATTGCTAACTTGGCTGAGGGCAGTTTATTGACTGCTCAAGAATTGTTAACCATGGAGAGAGGGGCGGTTAGAGAAGAGGTTATTGACTTGTTGACCAAACTCAAAACTGCCGCCGGTCCGCAAGTTTTAATTCTGACCGAGGGTTGGACAGAAGGACCTCGGCTCAAGATATTATTACCCTGGCTAGCCCTTTGGTTTCGCGACCTCCTGGTTTGGCAGAATACTGGTGATGTCAAATTGTTAATCAACCAGGACCGCCTGGAGCTGATTAAGGAACAGGCTCAAATATGGCCGCGACCGGAGCGGTTTTTACGCATAATTCAGGAAGCTAAACGTAAAATGGAACGAAATGCGAATAACCAGCTACTCCTGGAGGTACTGTTATTAGAGCTTACTTCAATGAGGAGGACTTAGAGTGGCAATCGTAGTAGGGGTCCGTTTTAAACGGGCTGGTAAGATATATTACTTTGACCCGGGAGGATTTGCCTTAAAAGTAGCGGATAGAGTAATTGTGGAAACCGCTCGGGGGGTAGAATTTGGCGAAGTGGTTATTGCTCCTCGCGATGTCGCAGAGGACGATCTTGTATTACCGTTGAAAACCGTTATACGATTAGGGACCGAGGAGGATATTAAACGGGTAGAGGATAATCTGGTAAAACAAAAAGAGGCTTTTGAGATCTGTAGTCAGAAGATTCGGGAACACGGACTGCCGATGAAATTAATTGATGTCGAGTATACCTTTGATAACAGTAAGATCATTTTCTATTTTACCGCAGAGGGTCGGGTCGATTTCCGGGAACTGGTCAAGAATTTAGCGGCTATTT
>JAAZDI010000170.1 GCA_012512295.1 Syntrophomonadaceae bacterium | reverse complement strand
GTCCTGGGGGTGGTCTCGCTAACGGCTGATACTATTGATATTGAGGAGTTCGTGACCACCAAGGGGTTGAACAAGCCGAGAGAGCAACAAAACCTCATTTTTATCCTTGCCCCGGAAACGGTAACAATCAGAAGTAGCAACGAGCAGGAAGAATTCTTTCAGGCACAAAGTACCCGAACTCAGGAGGTTAGACAACGAATTGAGGGAATTGCTCGCCAAGTTAAGGCAATGCGCCTTCTAAAGGAAAAACCGCAGAATTATGGAGTTAATCCCCAGCACTTGGAAGCGGAAGATTTTCAGCAGCGTTATACCAAACTTGAGCTTGACCTACAAACCGCCGTAGCGAGTATCTATACGAAACTCTATTATCCTTCAACATCAGGGCAAATTGGACAAAAAGAAATTAAGACCGCTGGTGGCGAGGGCGGGGTACCCTTTATTGAGTTAATTATAGAGGCATTGATTAAAGATGGAGAACTTCTCACCGACCGCAATACCACCCAGTCAGACTTGATGAATCTGAAAAAACTCTTTTTTGAGCAGACGGATACAGTGGCTCTGGCCAAGCTCCGGGAAAATTTCTGCTGCGTTCGGAGCTGGCCAGTCCTAGAAAATTTTGGAGTCCTAGATCAGATTGTGCGGGCTGGGGTCCAAAAGGGCGAATGGATTGTCTTCCGCATGGGGGCGGCGAATAATGTCCGACCGGATGAGTTATATCACCAGGAAAATGAGGTTCCCATGGGGGTTAACTTGGCTGATCCGGGCTATGGACTTATCACTGTCCAAGGGGCAAACCAGCGCGGCTGGACCAACACTAAGCAGATTGATCCGGCCAAAGTGGGCGAAGGACTTTACTATGCGGTTGCTGAGAGCGGCTCAGCCTCGGTGCAGCAGCTTACGGAAAACCTGATGGAGAAATTAGGCGAATTCTCGACTCAGGACCTAAATGAGGCGGTAGTGAATTTGGTTAAAAACGACCGACTGCTTGCTTTTCGCGGTTCGCCGGATCAACAAAAAAAGCCGGATCTAATCCATGGGTCCGGGGCGGTTCTTTATACTCCTCAACCCGAGGATGTCCTGATTACGCCGGCCCGGGCCTCTGAGTTAGGTTGGATCACCACCCAGCACCGAGGCTTTAATCTCGCGGGGAAGGAAGGAACGGAAAAGCTCTTGCCCTTATTGCGGCGATTAGGCAGTATCTATAGCCGAGGAGCTAAATCGACCATTGAGACCCTGGATCTGGTGGATTTTGAACTGCCAGAAGGGGGGACCCTCCGCTTGCAATTATCTAACGTACCGCCAGGATCAATGAAGGCCCTTGGTGAGCTATTTGAGGTGCTGGATGGTGTCGTAACAAAAGGAGAAAATACCGAGTTTTTCCTAGAAATCCTTGATCCGGAGGATGATTGTCTCTTGATTCAGGAACTTAAATAACAGATAACGCGAGGCATAATTATGGAAAATCAGAAGTCAAATCTAGATTTAGACCAATTAACAGATTTTCAGCAACGGATCCGGATCCTAGTCAGGAACGCCCCTTGGGTTCTGCGGATCACGGATTTAAGGGATAAACCAGCACCGGTTTTTATTGTGAAAAAACGTTATCTACCAGATGAAGACCCGAGAAAAAATGGCATTAAGAGCAAGACTGTGCTTAGAGATCAGGGGCTTATTTATGGTCAGTCCCTCCGCCGTTGTTTACCGGTAATCCGGCTGATTATTAACGGGGTGTGTGATGAGGCGGGAGTTCCCCTGGAATTGCAGCAATATACCGGTAACGGTCGGATCACGTTTCGGGGCAATCTGCCGCTCGATGAAGAAGCGGGGACCAAGTTATCGCTAATCTTCCAACTTCAGGCCCGAGTTAAGGATCTGGATCGGGTTGAACTGATTGCCTGGCGGGTGGAACGGTTCAGCCGTGAGGAGGCAGCCTACTGGTTGACCAGGGCGACTCAGTCCGGGGCTGCTGCTAATCGTTGGGCTCAGGCCGGGATGCGTATTATGCTTGGCGGGCAACCGGATGATAAAGCCATCCTTAATCTGCTGGAAAAGTTACGGAGATAGCAACCAGAGGGACGGTTCTTGTGGTTGGTAATTCGCAGCGAGCAGGGGATAAGATGGCCCTTAATCTGCTGGGATGTTTGCGGAGACGGAAAGGGGAGCAGCTATGCAGGGAGGTAAAACCAGATCAGATGTTAGATTTATTGAAGCCGGCTTTCCCTGTCACCAGGTAGGGGCGGAGACCCAGCGGGAGCGGGATACTGGTCAAGCACCGCCTACTCACCGTCTTCATGTATGGTGGGCTCGCCGGCCGCTGACCGCAAGCCGTGCGGCTATTCTGGGATCACTCTTGCCGGCCGGAACAGACCCGGACTGGTTTCTGCGGCAGTTGGGGATTGAGAAGGTGCAGGCCATAGTGAATGGAGAGCCGTGGACGCTGGAAGACAAACTGGTGGAGAGAATTGAAAAGGATGCCACAGGTCAAGAAAAATTAAAGGTGGATTCCGTTGTAGAGAGGGCTCTTCTAAGAGAGCAGGGCTTAAGGGAAGGTTATAGGAAACAAATCGAAAAAATCGTTAGCATAAAATCTTCACTTAGTGAGCATCCAGTTATTCGGAAATGGCGAGAACTAAGTAAACCACTTCCTGAACCGTTATCTTTAGAAGGTAGTGCGTTATTTATTAAGCGAATTGCTGCTGATCCAGCATGGTTTAAAGAATTGCTAGAGATTGCGGGAAGCGTAGGTGTTCGTGTGCCAAACCTTTACGGTTATTCCAGGGCTTTTATGCATCATCCAGATTGTTGTCAATCTAGTGAAATTACCGTGCTTGATTGCACTGCTGGCGGTGGTTCAATTCCGTTCGAAGCGTTGCGACTTGGTCACCGCGTGATTGGAAATGATCTGAATCCGGTCGCAACTGTAATTCTTTACGCTACACTAGATTATCCTGCGCGTTACGGTTTAACGCTAATTGATGACATCAAACAATGGGGTCAGAAGTTATTAGATGCTTTAGAAAGGGCTTTAGATCCTATCTTCCCTCGTAGTTTTCCATTGCCACAAAGCGAACGTTATATTTTAGAAACACATCTAAGTAAGTGCCCTAGTTTTATCCCTGAGTACGATAAAGAGGATACGACTACTTATATTTACGCTCGTCAAGTCACCTGCCCCCATTGTGGAGGTGAGGCCCCTTTATTGAATACCTGTTGGTTGTCCAAGGAGGGCGAGAAATGGGGCGTGCGGATCGTCATTGATCGAAAATTGAAGGGTGGCAAGGTCCATTTTGAGACTTACCGGCTTAAGGGCAACCGGGGGCCGAACGGCGAGGACCCCAACCTGGCCACGGTTAGCGGGGGTGTCGGAACTTGCCTCCACTGCCGTCAGGCCATCCCGGCTGACGAAATCAAGGCTCAAGCTCGGGGCGAGTCACCACATGGTCAATGGCAGGATCGACTATACTGTGTTGCAGCCGTGCGCTATCAGCCTAAATTAGACAAGCACGGTCAACCGGAGCGTTACAAAAGTGGTGAGCGAGCCGGCGAGATCAAGACGGAGAAAATTCGCTTTTTCCGGCCGCCTAATGCCCAGGATTTTCATGCTCTAGCTGAGGCGGAAAAGCGTTTGCAGCAGCATTGGCCAAACTGGGAGCGGCAGGGACTGATTCCGACGGAAAAGATTCCTCCGGGTCATAAAACAATGGAACCATTACGTGCGGGTATGACTCGCTGGTGCGATATGTTTACCCCACGTCAGCTTTTGGGGCATCTATTTCTGGTAGAGGAACTGAATCGCCTTAAACCGGAAATCCTGCAGGAACTAGGTGAAGAGCGGGGCCGAGCAGTAATAACTTATCTGCAATTCATGATTGACAAGGGCGTTGATTATAACAGTAAGCAGACAAGATGGGAGTATACTCGGGGTATTGTGAAAGGTACCTTTGGACGCCATGATTTTTCATTGAAGTGGACCTTTGGTGAAATGGTTTTCAGCGGCCCTAATTCCGGTGCCGTCTGGGCCCTTTCGCAGATTTTGGATGCATATCAGGGAATGGCTGAGTTGATGGCCCCGCTGCATGAAAAACTGGCGGGTGCGGAACCGCCGGTGAGTATTCATTGCGGTACAGCAGCCCACCTTTATTTACCTGCCCAAACGGTCGATTTGGTGTGCATTGATCCGCCTTATTACAACAATGTCCAGTATGCGGAATTGTCGGATTACTTTTATGTCTGGCAGCGTCGTACCCTGCAGGATCTTTATCCGAATATCTTTAGACGCCGGCTGACCAATAAAACGGAAGAAGCAGTGGCTAATCCGGCTCGAGACGGTTCGGCTGCTAAGGCTGCTCGCGAGTATGAACGATTGATGGGCGAGATTTTTGCTGAGTGTCGCCGGGTGCTTAAAGACAATGGCATCTTAACCATTATGTTTACCCATAAAACTCAGGAAGCTTGGGAAACATTGACCCATTCACTGATCGATAATGGTTGGCCCATCACTTCCACAATGCCAGTGGAATCTGAGGCCGGGGAGTCGATCCATCAAAAAGGGATGGCCTCTGCCGCTAGTTCTATTTTCTTGACCTGCCGTAAACGGGATCTATTAGATAGAATCCCAGCGACTTGGACCGGTTTTGGCGGCACGGGAGTAGCGCAGCGGATCCGTGAGGCAGTGCGGCAAGGCTTGAAAGAATTCGAAGTACTGCGCCTGAATGCGGTGGATGAGATGGTCGCTAGTTACGGCCGGGCCCTGCATGTCCTTTCCCAACACTGGCCGGTATTGGATGGCGATGAACTGGTCAGCCCGATTCGGGCGATGAATGAAGCCAGTGCCGTCGCGGCCCAGTATCAGATAGCTCGGCTAACGCAGGGGCGGTTAAAGGTCGAGGAACTGAAGTCAGAAACGGCTATGGCCTTAACTTTATATGGTATTTTTGGGTTAAGTAGTTTTCCTTACGATCAAGCGTTAAACCTTTCTCGTTCACTTAACATCAGCCTTGAGAGTAAATCAGCCGGATACGCGGTTAACGACCGAATGATCGGCATCAATAACGAAAATAGAGGCAGAAGTGCAAATAGGGGCAGACGGGTTGGTCGAGGCAATAATGAGGATACCGGGTACCATGCGCCGTTGCTGCGTCAAGGGTCTAAACTGCGCTTGGCCTTGCCCGAGGAGCGCAACCAAAGTCGCTTAAACCAACCGCAGACGGAATGGGATATTCTGCACGGGCTAATCCTGGCTTACCGGGAAGGCGATGTGCCGGTGGCGCGCGCTTACTTGTCCCAGCACGCAGAAGGACGGCAACCGGTGATCCTGGATCTACTTTCGGTTTGGGCCGCGGAAATGGCGGATGAACGGTTACGCAAGGAAGCGGAGGCAATCCAATTTGGGATAAAGTGAACTGAGGCTAGCCGGTAATACAAAAATATCCCGCATTTAATCTGTGGGATAGTTGTTTTTATCAGTGGTTGGGCTTTATGGGTATGGTCGTTAACAGAAAACGGGTGATGTAGTTGAGAAAAGATACGGCAACAAGCCGGAGTCTACAATCACGACCCTGGCGTCTTTCTTATAAAACGTCTTCCACGATCATTGATGGTCGGCCGGTGAACATTCTTCACGATTTTTATATACCGGTGCTTCGTCTCGCGGTCCGGTATGACCGGGTCGCCGGGTATTTTCGTTCCTCTTCCTTAGCCGCAGCCTCCCAAGGATTTTCTTCTTTTGTCAACCGGCAGGGCAAAATGCGCTTGATCGTTGGGGCTGACCTGGAGCCGAAAGATGTCAAGGCCATCCTAGCCGGGGATGCACAGCGGCTGGCTGCCCAGTTAAATAAGGAACTAAACCAGCCGGAGACCTGGCCGGAGAAAATCCGCAACGGGGTAACCCTTTTGGCCTGGATGATCGCCCGGGGCTATCTTGAAGTCCGAGTAGCCTTTCGGCTTCATCGGGAAACCGGTCAGCCGCTTCCTTTTGATGCAATGGAAGATGGCTACGTGCATGAAAAATGGTTCATTTTGCAGGATGAGTTGGGTAATCGTCTGTATGGAACCGGCACTCTTAATGAATCAAAAACCGCTCTGATCCTAAACGCGGAAAATATTGATATTCATTGTGACTGGTGGGGAGAGACTGACCGTCAGCGGGTCAATGAGGCAGTTGAGTCTTTTGAAAACCTATGGCAGAATCAAGTACCGCACCTACCGGTGCTGACCCTGCCAGAAGCGGTGCGACGTCAGTTAATCCGGTTGGCGGAGGGAATTAGTCATCCTGTTGAGCTTGATGGGACAACTGCCGTTAAGCAGGTGGTTGAACCGCCTTCGGCCATGGAACGATTGAAATTTGCCATTTTGCGCGATGCCCCCAAAATGCCGGGTGGTCGTTTCGTCGGGATGGAAACCGCTCCGGTTGAGCCTTGGCCTCACCAGACGATCGTGGTGCGACGACTGGTGGAAACCTGGCCTTATTCATATTTATTGTGTGATGAGGTTGGTCTGGGGAAAACCATCGAAGCCGGTCTGGCGTTTCGTTCCCTCTATTTATCAGGCCTGGTGAAACGCATCCTCATCGCCGCACCAGCTAGTTTGACTTCCCAATGGCACCGGCAAATGGCTTCTAAATTGCTGCTTTCCTTTGGCCGAATCCGGACAACACCTAAGGCGGTGCACGAGTACCTGCTGCCGGTGGAGGAAAATCGGGCAGCGAACTCGTTTTTTGGACCAGATCTGGTTATTGTGTCCACCGGACTACTGGTCCATCGGGAACGGGCAGCGGCCATAAAGGATGCAGAACCATTCGACATTGTCTTGGTTGACGAAGCCCATGCGGCTCGGCGGCAAAATCCCGCGTTTGGTCTATCTGCTAACCCGGAATATGGGCAGCTTTATACGGTGATTCGTGATTACCTGCGACCACTGGCCCGTTGCCTATGGCTGGCTACCGCTACCCCGATGCAGATCCACCCGGTCGAAGTCTGTGATTTGCTGGCGTTGACTAATCGGGTGGGGGCCTTCCAGTTTGATCCAACCTAAACCTTGCAGTACTATGAGGTGCTGAGCAAAGTGGTGCAGGATCAAGAGCCCAACGAGTATGAGTGGGAGTTTCTCCGTCGGGCAGTGCAGTCAATTCAAAAGCAGGACCCCATGCTTTGGCAGTATTTTGAGGGCAGTGTAATTGATGGCCGCATTAGAACAGCTGTCCGCCAATGGTTAGAGAACCGGCGGCGACCCAGGGGCCGAGATCGTAAGCTGATGACCAGGTTATTATTTAGTGCCGCCCCACTTTCGCGGGTCATGCTGCGTCATAACC
>JAAZDI010000169.1 GCA_012512295.1 Syntrophomonadaceae bacterium | reverse complement strand
CACTACGCGACCCACGGCTGCGCGGGTCCCCAGGTGAAACCGGACGCGGGTCCAGTTTTTCAGCGCCCGTTCCGCTGAAGCCAGGAGCTCAAGTTGCACATCCAGCCGGTAAGTTGAACTCAGGTACCCCGGGGTCAACAGGACACTGCCGCGCCGAATATCCCGGGTCTCCAAACCAGTCAAATTTACCGCTACCCGTTGGCCGGCTTTTGCCTCGTCTACCTTCTGGCCGTGGACTTGAAGACCGCGCACCCGGGTAGAGTAACCTTCCGGGAGAATCTCCACCGTGTCACCGACCTTTAACCGACCGGAAAAAAGGGTGCCGGTGACGACGGTCCCAAAACCGGTAATGGAAAAGACGCGGTCGATGGGGAGGCGGACCTTGCCGGTGGCCTCTTTTTCAACGACCTCCGCTGCTATTCGATCCAAAAGCTCTAGCAGTTCAGTTATTCCTTCCCCAGTCTTAGAGGATACGGCGACTATTTCCGCTTCAGTTAAGACAGTCCCCTTCACTGTTTCCCGAATGTCTTCTTCGACTAAGAGCAGCCAGTCTTGATCGACCAGATCTTTCTTAGTCAAAACTATTAAACCTTTTTTTATTTCCAGCAAATTGATGATATCCAAGTGTTCCCGGGTTTGCGGCATCACGCCTTCATCAGCGGCGACAACCAACAACACTAGATCAATCCCGGTTGCTCCAGCCAGCATATGTTTGATAAATCGTTCGTGCCCAGGGACATCCACAATCCCGGCCTGCAGACCACTAGGCAGCGTCAAGGGGGCAAACCCTAGTTCAATTGAGATTCCTCTCTCCTTCTCCTCTTTTAAGCGATCAGTATCTATCCCGGTAAGCCGTTTAACCAACTGAGTTTTTCCGTGATCGACATGACCCGCGGTCCCAATGATAATATGCTTGCCTTGACCTGGTATCATTTAATTACTGCTCCTTCCGCAATTAACGCCCTCTTCCAAACTAGCGGCTATCGCCGCAACCAGCCGGTCATACTCGGTTTCATTAATCGTGCGGACATCCAAAATAACCTGTTCATCATGAATCCGAACCAGGACCGGGTCTGGCTGGCAGCGCAGCGCTTTCGCCAGAGCAGCGGCTGAGATTGCCTTGGCCCTCACCGTAACTAACCAGGTCGGCAGCTCCTGACCCGGCATTGATCCGCCGCCAACGACTGATTGACCCGGAAGTACGTTTAATTCTAGCTTCTCCTCCCCGATCAACTCCCTAAGCCGGACGAGTAACTGATCGGCTTTTTGCCTTAGTTGCTCCGGGGAAATCGTCAGCATCCGCAACGTGGGAATGGTTTCTAAAGCCCGGTTTGGATCAAGGTACTCGCGTAAAGTAGCCTCCAAGGCAGCCAGGGTTAATTTATCAATCCGCAGGGCACGCAGCAGGGGATTTTTTTTCATCTGATCAAGGTACTGCTTTTTGCCGACAATAATCCCGGCCTGGGGGCCGCCGAGCAGCTTATCACCACTAAAAGTAACAATATCCGCCCCCGCCCGAATACTATCCTGAATTAAAGGCTCCGCCGGCAACCCCCAACTTTGTAAATCTAACAACAAACCGCTACCCAGATCCTCCATAACCGGCAGCCCTTTTTCTCGGCCAAGGGAGACTATTTCTTCCAAAGCGGTCTCCTGCGTAAAACCGATAATGCGGTAGTTGCTGGTATGCACCTTTAATAATAAAGCAGTCCGGTCGTTTATTGCTTGGGCATAATCCCGGCGGTAAGTCTTGTTGGTTGTCCCCACCTCCCGCAAGACAGCCCCACTTTGGCTCATTATCTCCGGCACGCGGAAAGATCCCCCGATTTCCACCAGCTGTCCCCGGGAGACAATCACCTCCCGGTCCCGGGCTAGCGTATTCAAGGCCAACAGAACTGCCGCCGCGTTATTGTTCACCACCAAACTAGCCTCCGCCCCGGTCAACTGCCGTAATAACCAGTCCGTATGGGCGTAACGCGATCCGCGTTCCCCGGTCACTAGATCCAGCTCTAAGTTACTATAGTTGCCCCCTACCTGTTGCAGGACCGCCCGGGTCCCCTCTCCTAAACAGGCTCGGCCCAGATTAGTGTGCAGAACCACGCCGGTCGCATTAATTACTGGTCGCAGACTAAACTGAGTTTTCTGCTGAACCCCGATGGTTACCTCGTCTACCACCCGGTTGAGGATGGTCCGGCGTTCCCCGGTGCCATCTGGATCCTGGCTCTGAATTGGCGCCTGAACTAACTCGGTTCGCAGCCGTTCCAAGACTTCTCGGATCGTCTCCGTGACCAAAACCCGGGCATACCGGGATAATAAAGTTTGGATCCGATCATCGCGTAAAACCATATCTACTGCCGGTAAATGCCGGAGGGAATTATCCTGAAGTTTTTCACGCATAGACTATGTTATTTACTCCTATTCTCACCTTTAATCTAACAATCTTTTCCCCTATTGTACCAAAGTTCAGTGTAGCTTGCCAGACTCAGGACAGGGATTCCAAAGCCCGCCAGGTTAGGCCAATCAGCAGCACCAGCCCGACATACCCGAAAACCGGATAGATCAGCCGAACCAGTTGACCAAACCCCAACTGCGCCAGGGGGGTGGCTAAAATTAAAATCAACAGCAGCGTAGGGAAATAAGGAATTTTCAGGGTCCGCGCCAGCCGCAGGGTCAGGGAATAGGCACAGGCAACAGCAGTAGTCAGAATGCCCATACCTAATACCAAAGTATACAACAGTTTAACGCCTGGATGAATCTGACCGGCTAAGTATAACATAGGCACCTGATAGCCTGCTATTTGGGGCCAGTTGCTCGCCAGGGCCCCCACAATAACGCCGGCAAATATTCCCAGGCCAAGGCCGCCCCAGATTCCGGCCATATTTAAGTTCGGACCAAGGTTGGGACCAGCTAAAGAGACCAAGATCGTTAGACCAAGAATTAGATTATAAGAAACATTCAATACTCCAGCCAGGACCCAGGAATCGGTAATTGGTTCCGTTGCCAAAACGGCCGCCTCGGGGTGGATCGGAGTATAAGGTGAAGTAAAGATAATCAGGCCAGAAACCAGAATAACTAGCAGGAATTTGGCCGGCATCAAAACTGTATTCAGCCATAAAACTCCCTGAGCATTGGCAAATAAAACAGCCGCTACTCCCAGACCGAGTAAAAACACTCCCCAATTAAAGGGCAGCCCCAAATGCTCGTCAAACACCGCCCCGGCCGCGGACAGCATAATCCCCAGCCCGCTAAAGAGGAAAATCCCGATCACCAAATCGAACAGCCCGGCTGCCCTGATTCCTAACAGACGCTTGAGAAAACTGCCGTAATCCGAACTCTGATAGAGCTGACTCAGAGATAAAGTGATCCAGCCATACACCGCAAAAAGCACCGCCACGACAATCAGGGCCGGGACCTTTTTCTCCTCCAAACTAACAAAAAACTGCATTAACTCCTGGCCCGAGGTAAAGCCAGCCCCCACAATTGCCCCGATATAGCAAAACGCTACTTTAAAGACAATCGCCTGATAACCGCCAGGACCATTCAACAGATTCCCACCCCAATCCCACTTATGGATAGATTAACTTAAGGCATTAGATATTTATGCTGCTTAATTCGATGTATGAACAGATTCTATAGGCTGGGACGTCTTTAGGGTGTGATAGGGGCAGGGGATCTATTTCAAAAAAGTGTACGCAAAAAAGTGTATGAAGTTTAGTCGGTTGGGCAAGGTTATATAACAGCTAAAGGAGCCGCCACCACGGACACAGTGGGATCCTTTTCGGGAAACATAGAACAAGTATTTCCAGCGTCCGCTCGACAAGCACCCTGTGTGCAATTAGTTTTCGGAAAACACAGAACAAGTATTTCAGCAAAGTATCAGTTTAGAAAGGTGGTGCCGGTCCGGTTGTTGACTGCAGCGCAAAAAAGCTTTTCCGTAAATTTTGCGTAAGTCTTAGGAACCGGGTGCTATGAATCTGACCGACAGCTCACGTATCCGCGTACATATGGATGATCCACTAGTATTAACGCGTATCACTGACACCCTCTGCGATTTTTTTGCGCAAATGAATCCCGGTTGGCTAAACCCCACCCTAGTTGTTTGTATCGGAACTGATCGATCGACCGGGGATAGTCTCGGGCCACTGGTTGGAACCCGCCTCCATAAATTAAGATCTAATCTTTTTGAGATTTATGGCACTCTCGAGGCGCCCGTCCATGCCAGCAACCTGGTAGAAACGATGGAAAAATTTAAAAAGTATTCCTCGCCCTTTATTCTGGCTGTAGATGCCTGTTTGGGAAGACTAGATAGCGTCGGTTATATTTCGATTGGCCGCGGCCCCCTTCGTCCCGGGGCTGGGGTGAATAAAGAGTTGCCTCCGATCGGTGACATGAATATTTCTGGAATCGTCAATGTCGGCGGGTACATGGAATTTATGGTCTTACAAAATACCCGGCTGAGCCTGGTAATGAAAATGGCTGACTTGATTGCGAGCAGTATTTACTATGCGATCAGGAAATTTACTAAATCGGTATCCTGGCAACCGTCCCCATCAACCGCCGGCGTAAACCCATACGCAAAACAAATCCAAATTAGTTGACCGTTCCTATATATAAAACAATGCCCTAGACCGGGTTATCTGGCCACAGGGCATTGGTTTTTTCCAATTCACTTCTGCTCAACTTCCCTGGTTGTTTCCGTTTCTTGAGCAGCAGTTTCATGACCGGGTGACCCCATGAGGCAACGGCCTCGGTACTGAGCGCCTTCCGCAATCACCAAGGTCTGTGTTTCCAAATCACCTTCCAATCGCCCGGTTCGGGTAATTTCTAATCTGCCAAAGGCCCGAATATTACCAATAACCTCTCCGGCGACCAGGAGGTTATTTACCACCAGGTTCCCCTGGATCTTTCCGGTTTCGCCAACAACAACATCGCCTTTGGCTTCTATTTCGCCTCGAAAGGTTCCTTCTATCCGTAAAGAACCCTCGGTAATGATTAGCCCCTCGATCGTAATATCTTTTCCGATTAGGCTGCTGATCTTGTCAGATTTAATCCTCCTTTTTCGTAACAAAGGCTAATGGCTCCTTTCAATTATTTAATTAATAATATGGTAATAATAAAACCGGATTAATAAATTCTCCATTATATTCCAAGGCAAAATGGAGATGGGGGCCGGTACTACGGCCAGAACTTCCCATCAGGGCTATAATATCCCCTTTCTGCACCTGCTCCCCCTCTTTTACTAGTAATTTACTATTATGTCCATAATGCGTTATCATTCCCCTGCCGTGATCAATTATCACGGTCAGGCCATAGACCGGTTTGGTATCCGCAAAAACTACTCTTCCATCACCCGCCGCCTTAATTGGCGTCCCATAAGGTGCAGCCAAGTCAATCCCGGTATGCATTTCCTGCTTTTTCCCAAAAGGTGAGGTTCTTAAGCCAAAGCCTGAGGTTAACCGTCCTTCGACCGGCGCTTGATTCGGTAATGATCGATAGTACTCTGGATCAGCCTTTACCTGTTGGGTCAACCGGTCCAAATTGTTTTGATAATTTTTTAGGATTTGCGTTAGCTCAGCCAGCTCTTCCTTGATATCCTGGCTGGCCACAATATCTCTGTTCTGGTCTAAAGCACTGAATTCTAAAGCAGCACCCGCCTCTATAGGAGCTGTTCCCCCTCCTTGGCCATATAAAGCAGCCGCTCCTTGTTCTTCGGTTAAGCGACTAATCTGGGACCCACTCGCTGATTCTGACTCCACTTCCAAACCCATTAGACGTCTTATTTCTTTTTCCTGTTCACCCATTTTTTGAAAACCATCCTTTAATTCCAAGATGAACTGCTTAATCGCTTCCGCCTCCTTGATTTGCTCCTCCTGTTCTTGTTGAGCCGCTGCCAGCATTCGATAGTCATCCTGTTTATTCAAAATATAAACCGACAGGCTAAAGATTGCGAAAAGGAGAAAACAAAAACCAACTCCACTGGCAATGAGGGCCCAAAAAGGTAATCTTATGCTTTTCGGTGAATCAGCTGTGTGGGGTATAAACCAAAGGGTTACGTGTTGGCCCCATCTTTTTCTAAAAGGCAAAAAAATCACCACCGTTAAGTATCTTAAGCTTAAAAGTAATATCTAGTAAGTATCCACAAAGCTCCACAAAGCACTTATTGCCAAGGACCTTGATCCGCAATATTTCTACATTACCCACAATTGTTCCTTGTTCTGGGCTAATTTCCAAGTAGAAGAAATTGACTTAATTGATCTACTTGTTAATCATTATCATCACTTATTTATTAACTCATGAGAGGCCATAAAGCAATAAAATATTCCTCAACAAGCTTAATAATGGATTATTTGAGAAAAAAATCCTAGGACCTTAAAGGATTTTTCAGTATCGTGTCCCAAGCACAAACCTTCTGGCCGCTTTTTCAGATTTCGTCTTTTCACAATTGATGAAGCAATAGTGCCGGAAAAGACAATATTGAACCCAAACGAAGTATTGCCTATTATTAGGTCATACAACCAATAACTATCTAGCCCCCTAATAAATTTGGAGAAAGCACGTGTAATACGTTAACATAATAGTAGGGGGTAGATTTTCATGAAAAGCAAGCAATACAGCGAT